>NZ_JBQZXE010000085.1:0-16438 GCF_053555855.1 Shigella sp. SIG3 | reverse complement strand
ACGCCTTCAGTAGCGGAGCAGGAAGGATATCTGATGGAAATGGAAGCCACGCAAGCACCTTAAAATCACCATCATACACTAAATCAGTAAGTTGGCAGCATTACCCAAGGCATAAAACATCATTACCACTCCACTTAATGGCAGAATGATATATACGTATCCCATCGGTATTTGCATAGCGGCAGATACCTGTGATGTTGCCAGTGTTTTATCAATTAATTTCAGGCCACCAGTCACAATGACCGAACCGGCAAAACCTAAAATGAGAACGTTAATGACTATACTAAGAAGTAATTGTTTGCGCTTATTCAGGGCGAGAGCAAATAAATCAATAGAGAGATGTCGCTGCGCGCCGACGGTATATGCAGCACCTAATAATCCTACCCAGATCATCAAAAAGCGTGCCAGCTCATCGGTTAATGTACTTGGCTGGTTAAGTACGTAGCGGCTAAATACTTGCCAGACTACGCATACAACCAGAGCAAGCATTACGGCGACAGAAAACGCGGCAATGACGCGGTCTACCGCAAGTTTCAGGCGGTTAAATATCATTGTAAGCATCCTGGAAAATCAGGGCCAGAGGCTGGCCCGGAATATTATTGAGCAGCGTTGTCGAATTTCTCTAACAAAGCAGCTTGTTTTGGATCTTTTTTGAAGTCGTCAAACAGAGGTTGCACGGCTTTACGGAATGGCGCTTTATCCACTTTTACAATTTCACCCCCCATAGCTTTCGCCTGAGCACGTGTGTCAGCGTCAATTTTTTCCCACAATTTTTGTTGATAAGCTTCGGATTTCTTCGCCGCTGTTTCGAGGATTTGTTGCTGTTCTGGGGGTAATTTATTCCATGTTTTGGTGGAGATAACCAAAAAGTCAGGAATTGAGGCGTGTTCATCTTCAGAAAAAACTTTGGCAATTTCAATATGTCGAGTCTGCATCCAGGAAGGCACGTTATTTTCTGCGCCATCTACTACACCTTGCTGCATCGCAGTATAAACTTCGCCAAATGAAATTGGAGTGGGTGAACCACCCATCAGTTCAATCATTTTGATGGTGGTCGGACTTGGCTGAACACGAATTTTCAGTCCTTTAAGATCTTCTGGCTTTGTAATCGGTTTTTTCGCATAGAAACTGCGAGTACCCGCTACATAAGCTGATAAAGCAAAAAAGCCTTTGTCTTTTGTTGAGTCCATAATTTCTTTACCAACTTCACCAAAAACAACTTAATAAGAACGGCAAATTATAGATAGCATAAATATTATCAAAAGACTCCAGATCACTGGCGGAACCTTTGGTCATATCCAGTGCGCCATTTTGCAACAATTCCATAGTTTCTCGCGCATTACCCATCTGGCTGCTGGGATAAATACGGATCACCATATTACCTTTTGACAGCTGTTTTACCTCTTTCGCCAGCTCTTCAAAACTCTGATGTACAACATGACTTCTTTCCAGGTTGTGTGCTAACTTTAACGTCACTTTTTCTGCGGCGTTTACGCCAGTGCTAACCAGAGCCAGCAAGGATGCGCAGACTAATGAGCGGGTAAATGACCTCATTTTCATAAAAAAACTCCCTGTTGAAGGATGGAAATTGGTTGATATCTAATTGTGCTTATCAGTGCTTTGTGCGACAAATTGGTTAACCTGTCTGACAACTTGTCTATGTTTATCACAACTTGAAATAAAGTCAGAAATTAAATATTAAATTTGTGCGCCAGGTTGTACATATTTATAATCAATGAATGATTAGTAAATATTCACTAAATATATATAATAAATGTCGTCGATATTTATTCAGTAAGAAATATATTTCTGCCGAGGTTAATTAACGGGGGGATAAAAGAAGTGATTAATGCGCCCGCAGGCGCATTAATGATTACTCAGCGAGGAATAATTCAAGAAGTGAGTTTAAGAATAATTTACCATGTTCCGTTATCTGCCAGTAATCCGCACATTCGGTGAGATAACCCTGGGCAATCGCCTCGTCTAACTGTGGGCGAATCACATCTTCGCAAAGCCCGGTATACGCAATAAACTCCACGCGCGGCGCGGCCTCCAGCAGACGGAAGCGATTCATAAAGAACTCAAACGGCTTATCTGCGGCTTCGACATCACGCTGGCTTTCCAGATACCTTCCTTGCATAAAACCACGAGGATGACGCGTTTTAGTGGTACGCAGAATGCGCCCATCCGGGAAGGTCACTTTGCCGTGCGCGCCGCAGCCAATACCGATGTAGTCACCAAAGCGCCAGTAGTTGAGATTGTGCTGGCACTGATAACCGGGTTTGGCGTAAGCGGAAGTTTCATATTGCTGATAACCCGCTGCGGTTAATAACTGATGCCCCTGTTCGAAAATATCCCACAGCGCGTCATCGTCCGGCAGCACCGGCGGTCGCGAGCCAAACAGCGTATTAGGTTCGATGGTCAGTTGATACCAGGAAAGATGCGGCGGATTCAGTTCAATGGCCTGGCGTAGATCGCCAAGCGCCTCTTCCAGTGATTGATCCGGTAGTCCATGCATCAAATCAAGGTTAAAGCTACGTAACCCTAAACCGCTCGCCAGCTTTGCCGCTCGTTTCGCTTCTTGCGGGCCATGAATACGCCCAAGTCGTTTCAGCTTTTCTTCGCTAAAACTCTGCACACCAATAGAGATGCGGTTTACACCAGCACGCTGATAATCGACAAAGCGATCCGCTTCTACCGTGCCTGGGTTCGCTTCCATAGTAATTTCTGCATCCGCTGCCAGCGGCAAACGCGAACGCACGCCGTCTAGCAGCGTTTGCATCGCCGGGCCGGAAAGCAGGCTCGGCGTACCACCGCCAATAAAGATTGTCTTTACTTCACGGCCCTGAGCGTAAGCCACATCATTGTCCAGATCGCAAAGCAGATGCTGAACATAATCGTCGTGCGGCACTTCTCCTTTCAACGCGTGAGAGTTGAAATCGCAGTACGGGCATTTCTGCACGCACCACGGGATGTGAATGTAGAGACTCAGCGGCGGTAATTTAACCATTACGTAAAGCGTCCAGCAGCAGTTTCAACGCCTGACCACGGTGGGAAATGGCGCTCTTTTCTTCGCGGGTCAGTTCGGCGGCGGTTTTCCCTTCGGAAGGTACGAAGAAGATTGGATCATAACCAAAGCCACCAGTGCCCGCTGGTTCGTGAGTAATCACGCCCGGCCAGCTGCCGTGGCATACCAGCGGAGTCGGATCTTCCGCGTGACGCAGATATACCAGCACGCAGTGGAAACGCGCCTGACGTTGGTCGTCCGGTACGTCTTTCAGTGTTTCCAACAGTTTTTGCAGATTCTTTTGATCGGTCGCGTCTTCACCGGAATAACGCGCGGAGTAAATACCCGGCGCGCCACCCAGCGCATCTACCGCCAGACCAGAGTCGTCGGCAATTGCCGGTAAACCGGTCACTTTTGCCGCATGGCGCGCTTTCAGAATCGCGTTTTCGATAAAGGTTAGGCCGGTTTCTTCAGCGGAATCAACGCCGAGGTCTGTTTGGGCCACGATATCAAGACCAAAGTCGCTAAGCAGCGACGCCAGCTCACGCACTTTACCGGCATTGCCGGTTGCGAGGACAACTTTTTGCATAGGATACCTAATTAATTAACGCCGCGATTTCTGGCGGGATTTGTTGCGGATTAATGATTTTAATTTGTTTGTGGCGGCCAAGTTCGCCTTTTTCAATCACCACCTGGCTTTTGGCAACCCGGAATTGCTTACCGAGAAACTTCACCAGATGATTGTTGGCCTGGCCGTCAACCGGCGGCGCGGTAATGGCGACTTTAACTTCGTCGCCATGTAAACCGACAATAGAATCACGGCTGGCTTTCGGCTGAATATAGAGCCGTAAAACCAGACCGTCATCATTAACTGTTACGGCACTCATAACGCCATCCACAGCCCCGGCAGCAGCATGTTTCCGGTTGCCTGTAATACTTCTGCGACACCCATATTGATGACATACAGCAGCAGAACGAGGATCATCGGCGAGAAATCAATCCCACCCATTGCCGGTAGCAAGCGGCGAATCGGGCGCAGCAGCGGATCGGCCAGCTGAATCAGCACGTATTCAATCGGGCTACGACCCTGGCTTACCCAGCTCATAATCGCCATCACCAGCAGGACCCAGAAAATCAGCAAGCCGATGGTTTTCAGCAGAATCAGTAAACCGGCAATCCAGATGATTGGCAGGAAGGTCACCACTTCAAACAGCACAATGGCTTTGATAAAACTGAGAATATAGGCAACCAGCAGCGAGGCGCTGTCAATGGGACCCATTGCCGGAATAACGCGGCGCAGTGGCCCGATAATTGGCTGCGCTACCTTCACTACAAACTGTGAGAAGGGGTTGTAAAAATCACAATGAGCCCACTGCATCCAGATGCGTAATAACAGCACCATGGTATACAGCTCAATGACCGTTGAAAGCAGGAAAGTCAACGTATTCATGGCGTTCCTTTAATTCCTTATTTTTTAGAGTAATCACGCGCACCAAAAATTGCAGTGCCGATACGAACCATCGTGCTACCTGCCGCAATGGCGGCTTCCATATCGTCCGACATTCCCAGAGAGAGCGTGTCGATATGCGGGTAGCGCGTTTTCAGTCCGGCAAATGCTACAGCCATTTGGCGTGCAACTTCAAACTGCCTTACATATTCTGACTCAGGCGCAGGGATTGCCATCAGCCCGCGCAGACGTAAACGCGGTAGTTCAGCGACCGCCGCTGCCAGCTCGTCCAGTTCTGCCAGTTGAATCCCGGACTTACTGTTTTCATCACTAATATTAATTTGAATCAGTACGTTAAGAGGGGGAAGTTCTGCCGGGCGCTGATCGTTGAGGCGGGTAGCAATGCGCAAACGGTCGATGGTATGACACCAGTCGAAATGCTCTGCCACTAGGCGGCTTTTATTAGACTGCAACGGGCCAATAAAATGCCATTCTAATCCTGTTACGCCCAGTTCCTGAAAGTGGCGAATTTTATCTACCCCTTCCTGAACGTAGTTTTCACCAAATTGACGCTGCCCGGCATCAATGGCTTCTGCGATGGCGCTCGCAGGTTTTGTTTTACTGACTGCAAGCAGCGTAATTTCTTCTGGAGAACGGCCGCAACGCGTTGCAGCCGCTGAGATTTTGTCCCGGACCTGTGCCAGGTTATGCGCAATATCGTTCATTTTCCGAGGATCTTAGTATGAATATGGAAGAAATTGTGGCCCTTAGTGTAAAGCATAACGTCTCGGATCTACACCTGTGCAGCGCCTGGCCCGCACGATGGCGCATTCGTGGCAGAATGGAAGCTGCGCCGTTTGATGCGCCGGACGTCGAAGAGCTACTGCGGGAGTGGCTGGATGACGATCAGCGGGCAATATTGCTGGAAAATGGCCAGCTGGATTTTGCCGTGTCGCTGGCGGAAAACCAGCGGTTGCGTGGCAGTGCGTTCGCGCAACGGCAAGGTATTTCTCTGGCATTACGGTTGTTACCTTCGCACTGTCCACAGCTCGAACAGCTTGGTGCGCCACCGGTATTGCCGGAATTACTCAAGAGCGAGAATGGCCTGATTCTGGTGACGGGGGCTACGGGGAGTGGCAAATCTACCACGCTGGCGGCGATGGTTGGCTATCTTAATCAACATGCCGATGCGCATATTCTGACGCTGGAAGATCCTGTGGAATATCTCTATGCCAGCCAGCGATGTTTGATCCAGCAGCGGGAAATTGGTTTGCACTGTATGACGTTCGCATCGGGGTTGCGGGCTGCATTGCGGGAAGATCCTGATGTGATTTTGCTCGGAGAGCTACGTGACAGTGAGACAATCCGTCTGGCGCTGACGGCGGCAGAAACCGGGCATCTGGTGCTGGCAACCTTACATACACGTGGTGCCGCGCAGGCAGTTGAGCGACTGGTGGATTCATTTCCGGCGCAGGAAAAAGATCCCGTACGTAATCAACTTGCGGGTAGTTTACGGGCAGTGCTGTCACAAAAGCTGGAAGTGGATAAACAGGAAGGACGCGTGGCGCTGTTTGAATTACTGATTAACACTCCCGCGGTGGGGAATTTGATTCGCGAAGGGAAAACCCACCAGTTACCGCATGTTATTCAAACCGGGCAGCAGGTGGGGATGTTAACGTTTCAGCAGAGTTATCAGCAGCGGGTGGGGGAAGGGCGTTTGTGACGTTGCCATGCCCGATGCGCAAGTTTATAGGGCCTATAAAGGCAATAAATGTCTGATGCGACGCTAACGCGTCTTATCAGACCTACAGCCGCTGCCAGATGTGTGCTGGATAAGGCGTTCACGCCGCATCCGGCAAGATGGCGGTAACGACTATCCGCCAGGCTTTTAGATCGCCTTAATATCCCTGCTCGAAATAGCTTTCGAGAATAATAACCGCAGAGGCAGAGTCAACTTTGCCTTTGTTGAGCGCCCGATAGCCGCCCTGTTCAAAAAGACCGGAACGGGCTTCCACAGTGCTAAGACGCTCGTCATGGAGCTTTACTTCAACACCGAAACGACCATGAATACGGTTGGCAAATTTGCGCGCTCTGGCGGTTAACGGCTGTTCGGTGCCGTCCATATTCAGCGGCAAACCGACGATGATTTCGTCAGGCTGCCACTCTTTCAGTAAACGTTCGATGAGGTTCCAGTCCGGCGTACCGTCCTGCGCTTTAATTGCAGGCAAAGGGCGAGCGGTGCCGGTAATGCGTTGGCCGACCGCTACGCCAATGCTTTTGGTGCCGAAGTCGAAGGCGAGTAAGGTTCCACTCATCAGGCGTGTCCTGCCACACCAGGCATGGTGAGAATATCCACACCAATCAGTTTTGCCGCCTCGCGCCAGCGGTCGGCAATCGGCGTTTTGAACAGAATATTCAGATCCGCCGGGGCCGTTAGCCACGCGTTATCGAGAATTTCTTGTTCCAGTTGACCTTTTTCCCAGGAGGCATAGCCCAGAGCCACCAATACGTCAGACGGTTGTTTATCGGTGCCGAGCGTTTCCAGCACATCGCGGGAAGTGGTCATCACCGTGTTGTCTGAAATGCGAATGCTGGAAGCAAAATTGGAGGGCGGAGTATGCAAAATAAACCCGCGATCTTCAGCCAGTGGGCCGCCGAGCATAACCGGTTTATCCAGACGGATTGATTCATCACGCGGCTCCGGCGTGATCTTCAGCTTTTCCAGAATCCCTTCAATTTTGAGATTTTCCAGCGGCTTGTTGACGATGATCCCCATTGCACCATTGGTATTATGTTCGCAAATGTAGACCACGGAACGACGGAAAATCGGATCCTGGAGAGCAGGCATGGCAATAAGAAAGTGATGCTGTAAATTCATTGTCAGAGGTTCTGTTTCCTGGTTCAAAAAAGCAACAGCGCCCAGTATGCGTGGAAAGAAGGGCGCTGTCACTCAGAGTCTCAACGAGATCCTTCTCGCTAAGGTGGGTTACTGCTGCTGTAAACGTGCTTCGATGGCATCCATTAACATTCCGGTGATCGACACCGGAAACTCTGCTTCAATCTCACGAATACAGGTTGGGCTGGTGACGTTAATTTCAGTCAGACGGTCGCCGATGATATCCAGACCAACAAAAATCAGCCCTTTTTCTTTCAGCGTCGGCCCGATCTGACGGGCGATTTTCCAGTCACTTTCCGTCAGCGGACGAGGTTCACCGCGACCACCGGCAGCCAGATTGCCACGGGTTTCGCCCCCCTGCGGAATACGCGCCAGGCAGTACGGTACCGGCTCGCCATCCACCACCAGCACGCGTTTGTCGCCATCTTTAATGGCTGGCAGGTAATTTTGCGCCATGCAGTAGCGAGTGCCATGCTCAGTCAGGGTTTCGGCAATCACGCCGAGGTTTGGATCGCCTTCTTTCACGCGGAAAATCGACGCGCCGCCCATACCGTCCAGCGGCTTAAGAATGATGTCGCTGTGTTTCTCCCAGAACGCTTTTAGCTGCGCTTTATTGCGCGTAACCAGCGTTTCTGGCGTTAAGTCAGAGAACCAGGCGGTAAACAGTTTCTCGTTACAGTCGCGCAGGCTCTGCGGCTTGTTAACGATCAGCGTCCCTTTCTCTTCGGCACGTTCCAGAATATAGGTCGCGTAGATAAACTCGGTATCAAACGGCGGGTCTTTACGCATCAGGATCACATCGAGATCGGCCAGCGGCAGATCCTGTTCACCGACGAACGAAAACCACTCTTCGTAGTTCTGCTTCACGTTCAGCGTGCGGGTATGGGCGCGGGCTTCGCCATTGATCAGATACAGATCGCCCATCTCCATATAGTGAAGTTCGTAACCACGACGCTGTGCTTCCAGCAACATAGCGAAACTGGAATCTTTCTTGATGTTGATGTTTGCGATGGGGTCCATCACGATGCCGAGCTTGATCATTATTCTTCTCCGTTAGCCCAAATCGCCAAATCGTACTTGTAGCGCGGTAATGGCGGTGAGCGCAGTTGTCTCTGTACGCAAAACGCGAGGTCCCAACAGGATATCAGTAAATTGATAGCGGGCAGTCATGGCAATTTCATCTGCCGATAAACCGCCTTCCGGGCCAATCAGCAGGCGGACGCGTTCAACCGGTAAAGGCAACGTATTGATGCTGTTACTGGCGCGCGGGTGAAGATTCAGTTTCAGTCCTTCATCCTGCTCTGCACACCAGGCTTCCAGATCCATCGCTGGACGGATTTCCGGCACCCGGTTACGACCACACTGCTCACAGGCAGCAATTGCAATCTTCTGCCACTGCTGAAGCTTCTTGTTCAGACGTTCACTATCCAGTTTAACGCCGCAGCGCTCAGAAAAAAGTGGCGTAATGAGGCTTACACCGAGTTCGATCGATTTCTGGATAGTAAATTCCATTTTTTCACCACGCGACATCACCTGACCGAGGTGAATATGCAGCGGAGATTCGCGATCGTCGATCTGGCCTTCCAGCACCTTCACTTCCACGCTTTTTTTGCTGGCGCTGGTAATTTCGGCGTCAAAGACCTGGTTGCTACCGTCAAACAATTGCAACGCCTGCCCCGGCCCCATGCGCAGTACGCGCCCGATATGGTTGGCGGCATCTTCGCAAAGCGCGATGTGAGAATGGCTGGTCAGTGGTTCAGGATGATAAATGCGGGGGATACGCATAGTTAAAAATCCGCGTCGTCTCCCCACGCGGTTGTACGCGTGGGGTAGGGGTTAACAAAAAGAATCCCGCTAGTGTAGGTTAGCTCTTTCGCGCCTGGCAAGCGCGTTGCACATACGGGTTATGATTGCCCTGCACCTTCGCGATGCGTTCATCGCGCTCGCACTCCCAGTCGGTAACCGGATACATCTTGTTCCATGCGTTGAACAGCTGCGTTTGCTGGCGAGAGAGTGTCAGGTTGTATTGGTCGCGCATATAGAAGTAGGTGCGCGCAATGGCACCGCGTGCACGCGCTGGTGGTTCGGCAGCTTTTTCTTTGAAATCGACCTTCATGGCGCATTGACCGTACTGGCCTTCGCCGCCATTCCACTGGCTGTACATAAAATTGCCGCGATCGCCATTCACCTCGCCGACTGACGGCTGCAGGTTATGCATATCGCTTTCCATCTTGCGATAGACCGGATCTTTAGCGCAGTTTTTACGTCCACCGTCCTGCCAGCACTGGCGCTGGTGACCGAATTGCCAGGCGGGAACGACGTGTTCCCACTCTACGCGGCTGGCGCGGTTTTCATTTTTGCGCACCTGATAGCCGCACGATTGCAGATCAACAACGCCTTTTTTGCCCTGCCAGTTAATTTTACATCCGCAATAAAACGTACCGGGCGCATCAGCGTGGACTTTTACCGCCGCGGCTTTCGCCTGAGAAAAACTATTGATACCTTCGGCCAACGTCGGGCCGGAAAATGCTGCGCTCAGTACCACCGCAGCAATAGACAAATAACGGTACATCACTTACTCCGTGTTAAAACGAGCCAGCAACGTAGCGAAAGTTGTTTTGGTATGCAATCAGCCAGATCAGGAAAGTTCCTGATAGTTCAGGTGGTTATTTCGCAACCAGCTGTTCACCGCAGTGAACACAGCGATAGATGGCCTCGCCACGAACTACGCGATTATGGCGGCGTACGGTAAGCTGATGTTCCTGGCACTTACAGCGGTAGGGGAAGGTGTTGCGACGCACGGATTGCAGTTCGAACTGATGCGTACGACGGGCGGGAACGCCCAGCACGCTTTCCATCATCCACTTCCACTCTTTGCCATGTGGCGCTACGCGGCCGAAATGTTTCCATACCAGCAAATGTGCCAGTTCGTGCGGTACCACTTCTTCAATAAAAGCTTCACTGTTTTCCAACAGCAAAACGGGATTGAGGCGGATTTCATAGCTTTCCAGCCAGGCTGTTCCGGCGGAGGTTCCGCGCTGGGTGTAAGAGAGTTTTGGCTCCGGGTAGTTACGCCCTAGCTTCAGGTTGGCCTGGGCGAGTTTTTCCCGCAGGCGGCGCATAACGGCCTGTTGGATGGCTATAGGGAGACGGGATGTTTTCATAGCGGCAGAGGATAGAGCGAAGAAAAGATGACTGCAAGAGGCGGCTTCCTCCGAGACGGGAGGAAGCCTGAGGAGATTAATCGTGAGCGCCGATTTCGCGCAGTTTACGACCTTTCATCAGATTACGTTCAATATGTTCCAGCGAAACGTGTTTGGTTTCCGGTACCAGCCACAATGTCAGCAGGATAAACAGTACGTTCAGAGCCGCATACACCCAGAAGGTGTTGGCGTTACCCAGCGTGTTGAGCATGGTCAGGAACGTTGCGCCAACGATCATGTTGGCAATCCAGTTGGTGGCGGTGGAGCAGGTGATGCCAAAATCGCGGCCTTTCAGCGGCTGAATTTCGGAGCACAGTACCCAAATCAGCGGACCGGCACTCATGGCAAAACCGACAATAAACATCAGCAGCATGGCGATGGCGAAATACTGCGCCGACGGAGAGTGGATACCGATATGCATCATTGTACCGAGTACGCCCATGCCAGCAGCCATCACCAGGAAGCCCAGCGTTAGCGTTGGTTTACGTCCCCAGCGGTCAACAAGGCCGATTGCGATAAAGGTGGCAAGTACGTTGGTCAGGCCGACAATCACTGTCCTCCACATTTGCTCGGTGGTGTTGGTATAACCCGCCAGTTCGAAGATTTTCGGCGCGTAATACATGATGACGTTCATCCCGGTGAATTGCTGCATTACCTGTAACAGTACGCCAAGGAACACCGCGCGGCGGAAGTTGCTATTCTCTTTAAACAGCGCCCAGCCACTCTGTTTAACCTGCAAACTTTCACGGATTTCATCCAGTTCGCGTTTCGCTTCCGCGCTGGTGTCACGCAGGCGTAGCAGCACGCGTTCGGCATCAACAAAACGGCGTTTGGCGGCAAACCAACGTGGGCTGTCTGGCAGGAAGAAGACACCAATCAGCAGCAAAATTGCCGGGATGATAATCACACCCAGCATCCAGCGCCATGCACCGGTGTAGCTGAAGGCGGTATCAGAAAGATAAGCACCGAGGATCCCGATAGTGATCATCAACTGATACATCGAGATCATACTGCCGCGAATTTTTTCCGGCGCAATTTCTGACAGGTACAGTGGTGCGGTATAAGAGGCCACACCCACCGCCAGCCCCAGCAGAACGCGCGAAAGAATCAGTACTTCAACGTTTGGCGCAGCCGCAGAGAACAGTGAACCGGCAACAAACAGGATTGCGCCGATCATCAGGCTCTTTTTGCGCCCGAGTTTAAAGGAGAGCCAGCCGATGCCCACCGCACCGACTGCCGCACCGAACATCATGGAGCTTACGACCCATTCTTGCGTGTGCGAAGTTATCTGGAATTCATCTGCAATAAACGGCAGTGCGCCAGCAATTACACCGATATCCAGGCCAAAGAGTAATCCCGCCAGAGCGGCAAGGAAGCAGACGAAAAACGTCATTGCCTTGTTTGACCGCCCCTGTTTTTTAGCGTCAGGCATGATGCCCTCCAATATGGTTATTTTTTATTGTGAATTAAGATAGGTGAGTACGACGTAAAAAGATGTGAAGCAAATCACATCAGTGTAATCGCTTACACTAACATTTATCTTAGTTATGATTTAAGTGCATGAAAATAATTGAGTTATATCATCATAGATTAAACGCTGTCATCTGCAATTAAGACTTTACTGAAAAGAAATGTAACAACTGTGAAAGCTGAATAATAATATGAAAATATTACAAATATTTTGCTGGTGTGGTTGGTGTAATCGGTTTCAATTGTGATGGTAATTTGCCGTGAAACGTGATCAGGAAGAATGATGTTATTGTGCGGGCAGTTTTTTTGCCGGATGCGGCGTGAACGCCTATCCACCGCGGTGAGGTAAAAGAAAAAGGCCAGCGCGAGGCTGGCCTTTGAACGCAGGTGAAGAAAGATTACTTCAGGCCGGCAGCATCGCGCAGCAGCTGCGCTTTGTCGGTTTTTTCCCACGGGAAATGTTCACGACCAAAGTGACCGTATGCTGCGGTTTCTTTGTAGATCGGGTGCAGCAGATCCAGCATCTGAATCAGACCGTATGGGCGCAGGTCGAAGAACTCACGTACCAGCAGAGTCAGTTGTTCAGAAGGCACTTTCTCAGTACCGAAAGTTTCTACCATGATGGAGGTCGGTTCAGCCACGCCGATTGCGTAGGAAACCTGAATTTCACAACGATCGGCCAGGCCAGCAGCAACGATGTTTTTCGCGACATAACGTGCTGCGTAGGCTGCGGAACGGTCCACTTTTGATGGATCTTTACCAGAGAATGCACCGCCACCGTGACGCGCCATGCCGCCGTAGGTATCAACGATAATTTTACGACCAGTCAGACCGCAGTCACCCATTGGGCCACCGATAACGAAACGACCGGTCGGGTTGATGAAGAATTTGGTGGCAGAAGTCAGCCATTCAGCGGGCAGAATTGGCTTGATGATCTCTTCCATTACCGCTTCTTGCAGCGATTTCTGGTCGATCTCTTCAGAGTGCTGAGTGGAAAGCACGACAGCATCAATACCAACGATTTTGCCGTCGTCATACTGGAAAGTCACCTGGCTTTTCGCGTCCGGGCGCAGCCACGGCAGAGTGCCGTTTTTACGCACTTCAGCCTGACGCTGTACCAGACGGTGTGCATAGGTGATAGGTGCTGGCATCAGCACGTCGGTTTCATTAGTTGCGTAGCCAAACATCAGACCCTGGTCACCCGCGCCCTGTTCCAGCGGATCGGCACGGTCAACGCCCTGGTTGATGTCAGGAGACTGTTTGCCGATAGCGCTCAGAACCGCACAGGAGTTAGCGTCAAAGCCCATGTCGGAATGCACATAGCCAATTTCGCGAACGGTGTTACGGGTGATCTCTTCGATGTCTACCCAGGCGCTGGTGGTGATTTCGCCGCCAACTAAAACCATGCCGGTTTTTACGTAGGTTTCGCAAGCAACGCGTGCTTTCGGATCCTGTTCGAGGATCGCGTCTAAAACGGCATCAGAGATTTGGTCAGCAATTTTGTCAGGATGCCCTTCAGAGACGGACTCGGACGTAAAAAGGTGTTTTGCCATATTTAATATCACCTAAAGAGAATTTGGTTAGCTCAAACTGTTGTGTGGATTTTCTGTGGTAGCGGATCCTACCACGACTCTGCAGGTTAAAAACACTGGCAGTCTGAGTGTTAATCGGTATGGATGGATTAACATCTGGATGGCTATTTTAGGTCAATTCTTCACCCGATTTCCACTTTTTTTTGAATCGTGTCTCATTCTGTTAAAAACGTGGCTGGAAATTTTTCCTGACAATGCCGGCATTCTGCGTATTTATCTTTTGCAATTTTCTGCCATTGTGGGGTATAAAACGCGGCGCGCGGCTTAAATAAAAAGCACACGACGTTTTTTTCGTGTTGCCACTTCCAGCCGGGTTGAAATCAGAGTTTTGGCTTGTGGGTTCGTCTTAACAGGCGGCCGTGGAGGTGATACGAAATAATGAACCGTTGTCTGCTGCTTAACCTGTCTCACCGTTCTGGTGAAGATTCGTTCCCCGCACTCTGCATCTCTGCTTTGCATACCTGCCGATGTTATACCCATCTCGGCGCTTCTCAGGATTCAAGAGCTGGTTACAGTTACTGAGGACTGAACAAGGGCGCTCTTGTAAAAACAAGAGTTTTCTCGTGGTTTCGCCGAACTGTCACACTTACGTTCGGTTATGTGCTTAATAATGTTATGAAAAAGAAACCGGTTGCGCAGTCGGAGCGTCAGCATACACTGCTGGAAAATCCATGTGCTTATGGGTTGTTATCGCAGTTCCAGGCTGCGACAGTCGTTAACTGTTTTACACTTAATAAAATAATTTGAGGTTCGCTATGTCTGACGACATGTCTATGGGTTTGCCTTCGTCAGCGGGCGAACACGGTGTACTACGCTCCATGCAGGAGGTTGCAATGAGCTCCCAGGAAGCCAGCAAGATGCTGCGTACTTACAATATTGCCTGGTGGGGCAATAACTACTATGACGTTAACGAGCTGGGCCACATCAGCGTGTGCCCGGACCCGGACGTCCCGGAAGCTCGCGTCGATCTCGCGCAGTTAGTGAAAACTCGTGAAGCACAGGGTCAGCGTCTGCCTGCACTGTTCTGTTTCCCACAGATCCTGCAGCACCGTTTGCGTTCCATTAACGCCGCGTTCAAACGTGCGAGGGAATCCTACGGCTATAACGGCGATTACTTCCTTGTTTATCCGATCAAAGTTAACCAGCACCGCCGCGTGATCGAGTCCCTGATTCATTCGGGTGAACCGCTGGGTCTGGAAGCCGGTTCCAAAGCCGAGTTGATGGCAGTGCTGGCACATGCTGGCATGACTCGTAGCGTCATCGTCTGCAACGGTTATAAAGACCGCGAATATATCCGCCTGGCATTAATTGGCGAGAAGATGGGGCACAAGGTCTATCTGGTCATTGAGAAGATGTCAGAAATCGCCATTGTGCTGGATGAAGCAGAACGTCTGAATGTCGTTCCTCGTCTGGGCGTGCGTGCACGTCTGGCTTCGCAGGGCTCGGGTAAATGGCAGTCCTCCGGCGGGGAAAAATCGAAGTTCGGCCTGGCTGCGACTCAGGTACTGCAACTGGTTGAAACCCTGCGTGAAGCCGGGCGTCTCGACAGCCTGCAACTACTGCACTTCCACCTCGGTTCGCAGATGGCGAATATTCGCGATATCGCGACAGGCGTTCGTGAATCCGCGCGTTTCTATGTAGAACTGCACAAGCTGGGCGTCAATATTCAGTGCTTCGACGTCGGCGGCGGTCTGGGCGTGGATTATGAAGGCACCCGTTCGCAGTCTGACTGCTCCGTAAACTATGGCCTCAATGAATACGCCAACAACATCATCTGGGCGATTGGCGATGCGTGTGAAGAAAATGGTCTGCCGCATCCGACGGTAATCACCGAATCGGGCCGTGCGGTGACTGCGCACCATACCGTGCTGGTGTCGAATATCATCGGCGTGGAACGTAACGAATATACGGTGCCGACCGCGCCCGCAGAAGATGCGCCGCGTGCGCTGCAAAGCATGTGGGAAACCTGGCAGGAAATGCACGAACCGGGAACTCGCCGTTCTTTGCGTGAATGGTTACACGACAGCCAGATGGATCTGCACGACATTCATATCGGCTACTCTTCCGGCACCTTTAGCCTGCAAGAACGTGCATGGGCAGAACAACTCTATCTGAGCATGTGCCATGAAGTGCAGAAGCAACTGGATCCGCAAAACCGTGCGCATCGTCCGATAATCGACGAACTGCAGGAACGTATGGCGGACAAAATGTACGTCAATTTCTCGCTGTTCCAGTCAATGCCGGACGCATGGGGGATCGACCAGTTGTTCCCGGTTCTACCGCTGGAAGGGCTGGATCAAGTGCCGGAACGTCGCGCTGTGCTGCTGGATATTACCTGTGACTCTGACGGTGCTATCGACCACTATATTGATGGTGATGGTATTGCCACGACAATGCCAATGCCGGAGTACGATCCAGAGAATCCGCCGATGCTCGGTTTCTTTATGGTCGGTGCATATCAGGAGATCCTTGGCAATATGCACAACCTGTTCGGTGATACCGAAGCAGTTGACGTGTTCGTGTTCCCTGACGGTAGCGTAGAAGTAGAACTGTCTGACGAAGGCGATACCGTGGCGGACATGCTGCAATATGTACAGCTCGATCCGAAAACGCTGTTAACCCAGTTCCGCGATCAAGTGAAGAAAACCGATCTTGATGCTGAACTGCAACAACAGTTCCTTGAAGAGTTCGAGGCAGGTTTGTACGGTTATACTTATCTTGAAGATGAATAATTAAGATTATTCCGCTGGCGGGTCGATTTATTTACGTAAATCGGCCCGCTTTCTTTTTATATATTCTTAAAAATAATCTAGCTGCTTTTCT
>NZ_JBQZXE010000084.1:0-16687 GCF_053555855.1 Shigella sp. SIG3 | reverse complement strand
TGAAGCGCTGATCAATTATGAAGATCGCTGGTTCTGGAAGCATCCGGGGGTTAATCCATTCTCGGTGGCGCGCGCAGCATGGCAAGATCTCACTTCGGGACGGGTTATTTCCGGTGGCAGCACGCTCACTATGCAGGTTGCTCGTCTGCTTGATCCTCACCCCAAAACATTTGGTGGCAAAATTCTCCAGCTCTGGCGCGCGTTGCAACTGGAGTGGCATTTGTCTAAGCGTGAAATTCTGATCTTGTATCTTAACCGCGCTCCGTTTGGCGTTACGTTGCAGGGGATCGGTGCGGCAAGTTGGGCTTATCTCGGAAAATCGCCTGCGAATTTAAGCTATTCCGAGGCGGCAATGCTGGCGGTGTTACCGCAAGTGCCCAGCCGACTGCGCCCGGATCGTTGGCCGGAGCGTGCCGAAGCCGCGCGTAATAAAGTGCTCGAACGGATGGCTGCGCAAGGTGTGTGGTCCCGTGAGCAGGTAAAAGAGTCAAGGGAAGAACCCATCTGGCTGGCACCCCGACAAATGCCGCAACTGGCACCGCTGTTTTCGCGCATGATGCTCGGTAAAAGCAAAAGCGACAAAATCGTTACTACGCTGGATGCCGGTCTTCAACGACGTCTGGAAGAACTGGCGCAAACTGGAAAGGGCGGTTGCCACCGCGCAGCTCACTGGCGATGATCGTGGTTAATCATACCGATATGCGTGTTCGCGGCTGGGTGGGATCGGTTGATCTCAACGATGATTCACGCTTTGGTCATGTTGATATGGTCAATGCGATCCGATCGCCAGGATCGGTGCTCAAACCGTTTGTTTATGGTCTGGCGCTGGATGAAGGCTTGATCCACCCGGCATCACTGCTGCAAGACGTCCCCCGGCGCACCGGTGATTATCGACCAGGTAACTTTGATAGCGGTTTTCATGGCCCGATCAACATGAGCGAGGCGCTGGTGCGCTCGCTGAACTTACCTGCTGTGCAGGTGCTGGAAGCCTATGGACCGAAACGGTTTGCGGCAAAGTTACGCAATGTTGGATTGCCGTTATATTTGCCCAACGGCGCTGCGCCGAATCTTTCACTCATTCTCGGCGGCGCTGGTGCAAAACTGGAAGATATGGCGGCAGCGTATACCGCGTTTGCTCGCCACGGCAAGGCAGGCAAATTGCGCTTACAGCCTGACGATCCGCTGCTTGAACGGCCTTTAATGTCGTCGGGGGCGGCGTGGATCATTCGCCGGATTATGGCTGATGAAGCGCAACCCTTGCCGGATAGTGCCTTGCCGCGCGTCGCCCCACTGGCATGGAAAACGGGCACCAGCTATGGCTATCGTGACGCCTGGGCGATTGGGGTTAACGCTCGCTATGTCATTGGGATCTGGACTGGCAGACCTGACGGCACGCCCGTTGTTGGTCAGTTTGGCTTTGCCAGTGCCGTACCATTGTTGAATCAGGTCAATAATATCTTACTGTCGCGCAGTGCGAATCTGCCGGAAGACCCGCGCCCGAACTCAGTCACTCGTGGCGTTATCTGCTGGCCGGGCGGACAGTCTTTGCCGGAAGGTGACGGTAACTGTCGCCGCCGCCTGGCAACCTGGCTGCTGGATGGCAGCCAGCCGCCAACGCTGTTACTGTCAGAGCAGGAAGGGATTAATGGCATTCGCTTCCCCATCTGGCTGGATGACAAAGGGCAGCGCGTCGCCGCTGACTGCCCGCAGGCGAAGCAAGAAATGGTAAATGTCTGGCCGCTACCGCTGGAACCCTGGCTGCCCGCATCAGAACGTCGCGCTGTGCGCTTACCACCGGCCTCGACAATTTGCCCGCCATACGGTCACGATGCCCAGCTCCCTCTGCAGCTGACAGGCGTTCGCGATGGCGCGATTATTAAACGTTTACCGGGCGCAGCGGAAGCGACTTTGCCGTTGCAATCAAGTGGAGGGGCAGGTGAACGCTGGTGGTTTCTGAATGGCGAACCGTTAACTGAACGCGGGCGCAACGTGACCCTGCATTTGACGGATAAAGGTGATTATCAATTGCTGGTGATGGATGATGTGGGGCAAATCGCGACAGTGAAATTTGTCATGCAATAGTCTGTTTTGTCCCTGATTGTTGCTAAAACTCATTTTATTTTAAAAAAAATGTTACCTTCATCAATAGTCAACGGCCCTGTTGCTCATTATAATCCGCGCCATCTCGTACGCTGGTACAGACAACAACAGAACAATTTACAGAGGTAAAAATGGCTATTGAACGTACTTTTTCCATCATCAAACCGAACGCGGTAGCAAAAAACGTCATTGGTAATATCTTTGCGCGCTTTGAAGCTGCAGGGTTCAAAATTGTCGGCACCAAAATGCTGCACCTGACCGTTGAACAGGCACGTGGCTTTTATGCTGAACACGATGGAAAACCGTTCTTTGATGGTCTGGTTGAATTCATGACCTCTGGCCCGATCGTGGTTTCCGTGCTGGAAGGTGAAAACGCCGTTCAGCGTCACCGCGATCTGCTGGGCGCGACCAATCCGGCAAACGCACTGGCTGGTACTCTGCGCGCTGATTACGCTGACAGCCTGACCGAAAACGGTACCCACGGTTCTGATTCCGTCGAATCTGCCGCTCGCGAAATCGCTTATTTCTTCGGCGAAGGCGAAGTGTGCCCGCGCACCCGTTAATAATTTCGTAAATGCCGCGTGCAAACGTGGCATCCGTGCGCCAGAATTTGTACAATGCAGCGCCCCCGGACGAGCAGCCGCTCACCGGGGCGTTTCTTTTTTCAACCCTCCAGGGGCCATAACGTGTAATAACGAGGCCGGAATAGCATATGTCTGAACAATTAGTCACACCTGAAAACGTCACCACGAAAGATGGAAAAATCAACCTGCTGGATCTCAACCGTCAGCAGATGCGGGAGTTTTTTAAAGATTTAGGTGAAAAAACCTTCCGCGCCGATCAGGTGATGAAGTGGATGTATCACTATTGCTGCGACAACTTTGATGAGATGACCGACATCAACAAAGTGTTGCGCGGCAAACTGAAAGAGGTGGCGGAAATCCGCGCACCGGAAGTGGTTGAAGAACAGCGTTCATCCGACGGCACCATTAAATGGGCGATCGCCGTTGGCGATCAGCGCGTCGAAACGGTGTATATCCCGGAAGACGACCGTGCCACGCTCTGCGTCTCTTCGCAGGTGGGGTGTGCGCTGGAGTGTAAATTCTGTTCCACCGCCCAGCAGGGCTTTAACCGCAACCTGCGGGTATCGGAAATTATTGGCCAGGTGTGGCGTGCGGCGAAAATCGTCGGCGCAGCAAAAGTCACCGGTCAGCGCCCAATCACTAACGTCGTGATGATGGGCATGGGCGAGCCGCTGCTCAACCTGAACAACGTCGTTCCGGCGATGGAAATCATGCTTGATGATTTCGGTTTTGGCCTGTCTAAACGTCGCGTGACGCTTTCCACTTCCGGTGTAGTTCCGGCGCTGGATAAACTGGGCGATATGATCGACGTTGCACTGGCAATTTCCCTGCACGCGCCGAACGACGAAATTCGTGACGAAATTGTGCCGATCAACAAAAAGTACAATATCGAAACGTTCCTTGCTGCGGTGCGCCGTTATCTGGAGAAATCCAACGCCAATCAGGGCCGAGTCACTATTGAATACGTGATGCTTGACCACGTTAACGACGGCACTGAACACGCGCACCAACTGGCGGAACTGCTGAAAGATACGCCGTGTAAGATCAACCTGATCCCGTGGAACCCGTTCCCGGGCGCGCCGTATGGACGCAGTTCGAACAGCCGTATCGACCGTTTCTCAAAAGTGCTGATGAGCTACGGTTTCACCACTATTGTGCGTAAAACGCGTGGTGATGATATCGATGCTGCCTGTGGTCAGTTGGCGGGCGATGTTATCGACCGTACGAAACGTACTCTGCGTAAACGGATGCAGGGTGAAGCCATCGATATTAAAGCGGTCTGATAGCCATTACGCCACGGTTACTTTATGTACCGTGGCGTAATCTTTTATGAATGAAGTATTAAGTTGCAATTGTCTGGTCAATATTAACGGTGCGTTTTTGCTGACTTTAAGGCAGTATGTAACGATGCAACAGTAAGTTAGCCTCAGTGAATGTGGGCTTTGTCACGAGCACACAGACGGTCTTATACTGTATGATAACGGTTAACTTAACGGATGTTTCGCGGTGTGGGTGAGCATGATGGTTCACCGGCATCTCAATTCTCATTTAAACGTACCTGCAGCGAATGAATACTGAAGCCACGCACGACCAAAATGAAGCACTTACTACCGGCGCTCGCCTGCGTAATGCTCGCGAACAACTAGGACTTAGTCAGCAGGCCGTTGCCGAGCGACTTTGCCTGAAGGTTTCCACGGTACGCGACATTGAAGAAGATAAGGCACCCGCCGATCTTGCTTCAACATTCCTGCGCGGATATATCCGCTCTTATGCGCGTCTGGTACATATTCCAGAAGAAGAACTGCTGCCAGGGCTGGAAAAGCAGGCTCCACTTCGGGCTGCAAAAGTTGCGCCAATGCAGAGTTTTTCCCTCGGTAAACGCCGCAAAAAACGCGACGGCTGGCTGATGACCTTCACCTGGCTGGTGTTGTTTGTGGTTATCGGCCTGAGCGGTGCCTGGTGGTGGCAAGACCACAAAGCTCAGCAGGAAGAGATCACCACTATGGCCGATCAATCTTCGGCGGAACTGAGCAGTAATAGCGAGCAGGGGCAGAGTGTTCCGTTAAATACGTCGACAACTACAGACCCGGCTACAACGTCCACGCCGCCAGCGTCTGTGGATACTACCGCAACCAACACGCAAACACCTGCCGTAACTGCGCCAGCACCAGCTGTTGATCCGCAACAGAATGCGGTTGTTTCGCCTTCGCAGGCAAATGTTGATACCGCCGCGACCCCGGTACCAACGGCAGCAACAACGCCAGATGGTGCTGCGCCGTTGCCAACCGATCAGGCTGGCGTGACCACGCCGGCGGCTGATCCGAATGCGCTGGTGATGAACTTTACTGCCGATTGCTGGCTGGAGGTCACTGATGCTACCGGTAAAAAATTGTTTAGCGGGATGCAGCGTAAAGACGGTAATTTGAATTTAACCGGCCAGGCACCGTATAAACTGAAAATTGGTGCGCCAGCCGCAGTACAGATCCAGTATCAAGGGAAACCTGTCGATCTGAGTCGTTTTATCAGAACTAACCAGGTTGCGCGTCTGACCCTCAATGCCGAACAATCACCGGCGCAGTAACAGACGGGTAACGCGGGAGATTTTTCATGCATAACCAGGCTCCAATTCAACGTAGAAAATCAACACGTATTTACGTTGGGAATGTGCCGATTGGCGATGGTGCTCCCATCGCCGTACAGTCCATGACCAATACGCGTACGACAGATGTCGAAGCAACGGTCAATCAAATCAAGGCGCTGGAACGCGTTGGCGCTGATATCGTCCGTGTCTCCGTACCGACGATGGACGCGGCAGAAGCGTTCAAACTCATCAAACAGCGGGTTAACGTGCCGCTGGTGGCTGACATCCACTTCGACTATCGCATTGCGCTGAAAGTAGCGGAATACGGCGTCGATTGTCTGCGTATTAACCCTGGTAATATCGGTAATGAAGAGCGTATTCGCATGGTGGTTGACTGTGCGCGCGATAAAAACATTCCGATCCGTATTGGCGTTAACGCCGGATCGCTGGAAAAAGATCTGCAAGAAAAGTATGGCGAACCGACGCCGCAGGCGTTGCTGGAATCCGCCATGCGTCATGTTGATCATCTCGATCGCCTGAACTTCGATCAGTTCAAAGTCAGCGTGAAAGCGTCTGACGTCTTCCTCGCTGTTGAGTCTTATCGTTTGCTGGCAAAACAGATCGATCAGCCGCTGCATCTGGGGATCACCGAAGCCGGTGGTGCACGCAGCGGGGCAGTAAAATCCGCCATTGGTTTAGGTCTGCTGCTGTCGGAAGGCATCGGCGACACGCTGCGCGTATCGCTGGCGGCCGATCCGGTCGAAGAGATCAAAGTCGGTTTCGATATTTTGAAATCGCTGCGTATCCGTTCGCGAGGGATTAACTTCATCGCCTGCCCGACCTGTTCGCGTCAGGAATTTGATGTTATCGGTACGGTTAACGCGCTGGAGCAACGCCTGGAAGATATCATCACTCCGATGGACGTTTCGATTATCGGCTGCGTGGTGAATGGCCCAGGTGAGGCGCTGGTTTCTACACTCGGCGTCACCGGCGGCAACAAGAAAAGCGGCCTCTATGAAGATGGCGTGCGCAAAGACCGTCTGGACAACAACGATATGATCGACCAGCTGGAAGCACGCATTCGTGCGAAAGCCAGTCAGCTGGACGAAGCGCGTCGAATTGACGTTCAGCAGGTTGAAAAATAATAACGTGATGGGAAGCGCCTCGCTTCCCGTGTATGATTGAACCCGCATGGCTCCCGAAACATTGAGGGAAGCGTTGAGGGTTCATTTTTATATTCAGAAAGAGAATAAACGTGGCAAAAAACATTCAAGCCATTCGCGGCATGAACGATTACCTGCCTGGCGAAACGGCCATCTGGCAGCGCATTGAAGGCACACTGAAAAACGTGCTCGGCAGCTACGGTTACAGTGAAATCCGCTTGCCGATTGTAGAGCAGACCCCGCTATTCAAACGTGCGATTGGTGAAGTCACCGACGTGGTTGAAAAAGAGATGTACACCTTTGAGGATCGCAATGGCGACAGCCTGACTCTGCGCCCTGAAGGGACGGCGGGCTGTGTACGCGCCGGCATCGAGCATGGTCTTCTGTACAATCAGGAACAGCGTCTGTGGTATATCGGGCCGATGTTCCGTCACGAGCGTCCGCAGAAAGGGCGTTATCGTCAGTTCCATCAGTTGGGCTGCGAAGTTTTCGGTCTGCAAGGTCCGGATATCGACGCTGAACTGATTATGCTCACTGCCCGCTGGTGGCGTGCGCTGGGTATCTTCGAACACGTAACTCTTGAGCTGAATTCTATCGGTTCGCTGGAAGCACGCGCCAATTACCGCGATGCGCTGGTGGCATTCCTTGAGCAGCATAAAGAAAAGCTGGACGAAGACTGCAAACGCCGCATGTACACTAACCCGCTGCGCGTGCTGGATTCAAAAAATCCGGAAGTGCAGGCGCTTCTCAACGACGCTCCGGCATTAGGTGATTATCTGGACGAGGAATCTCGTGAGCATTTTGCCGGTCTGTGCAAACTGCTGGAGAGCGCGGGGATCGCTTACACCGTAAACCAGCGTCTGGTGCGTGGTCTGGATTACTATAACCGTACCGTTTTCGAGTGGGTGACTAACAGTCTCGGCTCCCAGGGCACCGTGTGTGCAGGCGGTCGTTATGACGGTCTTGTGGAACAACTGGGCGGTCGTGCAACACCGGCTGTCGGTTTTGCGATGGGCCTCGAACGTCTTGTATTGTTAGTACAGGCCGTTAATCCGGAATTTAAAGCCGATCCTGTTGTCGATATATACCTGGTGGCTTCAGGTGCTGATACACAATCTGCGGCTATGGCATTAGCTGAGCGTCTGCGTGATGAATTACTGGGCGTGAAATTGATGACCAACCACGGCGGCGGCAACTTTAAGAAACAGTTTGCCCGTGCTGATAAATGGGGTGCCCGCGTTGCTGTGGTGCTGGGTGAGTCTGAAGTGGCTAACGGCACAGCAGTAGTGAAGGATTTGCGCTCTGGTGAGCAAACGGCAGTTGCGCAGGATAGCGTAGCCGCGCATTTGCGCACGTTACTGGGTTAAGGAAGGAGAAGGACAGCGTGGAAATTTACGAGAACGAAAACGACCAGGTAGAAGCGGTTAAACGCTTTTTTGCTGAAAATGGCAAAGCACTGGCTGTTGGGGTGATTTTGGGCGTTGGCGCACTGATTGGCTGGCGCTACTGGAACAGCCATCAGGTTGATTCTGCACGCTCCGCTTCTCTTGCCTATCAAAATGCGGTTACCGCAGTGAGCGAAGGCAAACCGGATAGCATCCCGGCGGCGGAAAAATTTGCTGCTGAAAATAAAAATACTTATGGTGCGCTGGCTTCTTTGGAACTTGCGCAGCAATTTGTTGACAAAAATGAACTAGAGAAAGCTGCCGCCCAGTTACAACAGGGGCTGGCAGACACGAGCGATGAAAATCTCAAAGCCGTGATAAATCTGCGTCTTGCTCGCGTTCAGGTACAGCTCAAGCAGGCTGATGCCGCGCTGAAAACCCTTGATACCATCAAAGGTGAAGGGTGGGCTGCCATTGTTGCCGACCTGCGTGGTGAAGCATTGCTGAGCAAAGGTGATAAGCAAGGTGCGCGTAGTGCATGGGAAGCAGGCGTGAAAAGCGATGTTACTCCGGCACTGAGCGAAATGATGCAGATGAAAATTAATAATTTGTCCATCTGAGAGGGACCCGATGCAATTGCGTAAATTACTGCTGCCAGGACTGCTTTCCGTTACCCTTTTAAGCGGCTGTTCGCTGTTTAACAGCGAAGAAGATGTGGTAAAGATGTCCCCATTGCCAACCGTTGAAAACCAGTTTACGCCGACCACGGCGTGGAGCACTTCCGTTGGTAGCGGCATTGGCAACTTCTATTCCAATCTTCATCCGGCACTGGCGGACAACGTTGTCTATGCAGCGGACCGCGCTGGTTTGGTAAAAGCGCTGAATGCGGATGATGGCAAAGAAATCTGGTCTGTCAGCCTGGCCGAGAAAGATGGCTGGTTCTCTAAAGAGCCTGCATTACTTTCTGGCGGTGTGACCGTGTCTGGTGGGCATGTCTACATTGGCAGCGAAAAGGCGCAGGTTTACGCGCTGAATACCAGCGATGGTACTGTGGCATGGCAAACTACAGTCGCGGGTGAAGCACTTTCGCGCCCGGTGGTCAGCGACGGTCTGGTGTTAATCCACACCAGTAACGGTCAGTTACAAGCGCTGAACGAAGCTGACGGCGCTGTCAAATGGACAGTTAACCTCGATATGCCTTCGCTCTCTTTGCGTGGCGAGTCTGCGCCGGCAACGGCTTTTGGTGCGGCTGTCGTGGGTGGCGATAATGGTCGCGTCAGCGCAGTGCTGATGGAACAGGGCCAGATGATTTGGCAGCAGCGTATTTCCCAGGCGACCGGTTCTACCGAAATTGACCGTCTGAGCGATGTTGACACGACTCCCGTCGTTGTTAACGGCGTTGTTTTCGCGCTGGCCTATAATGGTAACCTGACGGCGCTTGATCTGCGCAGTGGTCAGATTATGTGGAAACGCGAACTGGGTTCGGTGAATGATTTCATCGTCGATGGCAATCGCATCTATCTGGTCGATCAAAATGACCGGGTGATGGCGTTGACCATTGATGGCGGCGTTACGCTGTGGGCACAAAGCGATCTGCTGCATCGCCTGCTGACTTCTCCGGTGCTGTATAATGGCAACCTGGTGGTCGGTGACAGTGAAGGTTATCTGCACTGGATTAACGTCGAAGATGGTCGTTTCGTTGCCCAGCAAAAAGTTGATAGTTCCGGTTTCCAGACTGAACCGGTTGCCGCTGACGGCAAACTGCTGATCCAGGCAAAAGACGGAACCGTGTACTCTATTACACGTTAATCGTCTCTGTCGTTCACTTTGAAAACGGCTCCTGGACAGGGGCCGTTTTCCTGTTTTTAACAACGACGCGAATATAGCGTGCGTTGTCTGATGATTTATAAAAATGAGGCTTTAAACATGGTACCTGTGGTCGCGCTTGTCGGGCGCCCTAACGTAGGAAAATCCACGTTATTTAACCGTCTAACTCGCACCCGAGATGCGCTGGTTGCGGATTTCCCGGGTCTGACTCGTGACCGTAAGTACGGTCGTGCGGAAATTGAAGGCCGTGAGTTTATCTGTATTGATACCGGCGGGATTGATGGCACAGAAGACGGTGTAGAAACCCGCATGGCGGAACAGTCGCTGCTGGCGATTGAAGAAGCGGACGTCGTACTGTTTATGGTGGATGCGCGCGCGGGCCTGATGCCGGCAGATGAAGCGATTGCCAAACATCTGCGCTCCCGTGAAAAACCGACCTTCCTGGTGGCAAACAAAACTGACGGTCTGGATCCCGATCAGGCAGTGGTTGATTTCTACTCGCTTGGTTTAGGTGAAATCTACCCGATCGCCGCGTCTCACGGTCGTGGCGTATTAAGTCTGCTGGAGCATGTGCTGCTGCCGTGGATGGAAGATCTCGCACCGCAAGAGGAAGTCGACGAAGACGCTGAATACTGGGCGCAATTTGAAGCGGAAGAGAACGGCGAAGAAGAAGAGGAAGACGACTTCGACCCGCAAAGTCTGCCGATCAAACTGGCGATTGTGGGTCGTCCGAACGTAGGTAAGTCTACACTCACTAACCGTATTCTTGGAGAAGAGCGCGTTGTTGTTTACGACATGCCTGGCACGACGCGTGACAGCATCTACATCCCAATGGAACGCGATGGACGTGAGTATGTGCTCATTGACACCGCTGGCGTACGTAAACGCGGCAAAATCACCGATGCTGTAGAGAAATTCTCCGTAATCAAAACGTTGCAGGCCATTGAAGACGCCAACGTGGTGATGTTAGTGATTGATGCGCGCGAAGGTATTTCCGATCAGGATCTCTCGCTGCTGGGCTTTATTCTCAATAGTGGGCGCTCACTTGTCATTGTGGTGAATAAGTGGGATGGCCTGAGCCAGGAAGTGAAAGAGCAGGTGAAAGAAACGCTGGACTTCCGTCTGGGCTTTATCGATTTTGCTCGTGTGCACTTTATCTCTGCCTTGCACGGCAGTGGTGTTGGTAACTTGTTTGAATCAGTACGTGAAGCGTATGACAGCTCCACCCGTCGTGTGGGGACCTCTATGCTGACGCGCATCATGACGATGGCTGTTGAAGATCACCAACCGCCGCTGGTACGCGGTCGTCGTGTGAAGCTGAAATATGCCCACGCTGGTGGTTATAACCCGCCGATTGTGGTGATTCACGGTAATCAGGTGAAAGACCTGCCTGATTCCTACAAGCGCTACTTGATGAACTACTTCCGCAAATCGCTGGACGTAATGGGATCGCCGATTCGTATTCAGTTCAAAGAAGGGGAAAACCCGTATGCGAACAAGCGTAACACCCTGACGCCAACCCAGATGCGTAAACGTAAGCGTCTGATGAAGCACATCAAGAAAAATAAATAATTATCCGTAAGTATTTTATCTGCCATTCCCTCTATGAATGTAGAGGGAATGGCTACCGGAGGAATTCATATGGAACTGCATTGTCCAAAATGTCAGCATGTGCTTGATCAGGATAACGGCCATGCGCGTTGCCCATCCTGCGGGGAATTTATTGAAATGAAAGCTCTTTGTCCAGACTGCCATCAACCGTTGCAGGTGTTAAAAGCCTGCGGTGCAGTAGATTACTTCTGTCAGCACGGGCATGGCTTGATATCGAAAAAACGCGTTGAATTCGTGCTGGCTTAATGAACCTTTTTACGCGATTTTTTTACCGGCTGGATGTTTTTTACTTCACTTTCTATCCAGCCGTCTTCCAGACGTGTGGTTAGCATTTCACCCGCTTTAACTTGCTTCACTTTTTTCAGTACATTGCCGTCAGTAGCAGTAGTAACGCTGTATCCACGCGCCAGCGTTGACAGTGGGCTTACGGCTTCGAGGTGCGTTACTGCATTACCGAAACGTTCACGCGTGGCGCTAAGCTGTGCGCGCAGGATTTCTGCTAAACGATATTCCAGTTGCTGAATGCGCGTTTGCGTGCGATGAATCTTCGGCTGTGGATTTTGCTGATTCAGCCGCTGTGTTAATCGCTGCTGCTGTTGCCCGGCACGCTTAAGCTGATTTTCCAGCGCAAAGCTCATCCGTTTTTGCAGGCGTTCAAGCATGGTTTGCTGGCGTGCCAGCCGGAGCTGCGGATGCTGCTGCTGCAAGCGATGATGAATCTGCGTAAAGCGACGCGTACGGTTGGCGAGATAATAATCCATCGCCATCTCCAGCCGTTGACGGGCCGATTGCACCTGGCGCAGTAACTCTTGCTGATTACGGCTCACTACTTCAGCGGCGGCAGACGGCGTTGGCGCACGCAGATCGGCAACAAAATCGGCAATGGTCACATCCGTCTCATGCCCGACGGCGCTGACGACCGGAATGCGGCTGGCAAAAATCGCCCGCGCTACGCGTTCGTCGTTAAAACTCCATAAATCTTCCAGCGAACCGCCGCCGCGCCCAACGATCAACACGTCGCACTCATTGCGCTGATTCGCCAGTTCAATGGCGCGAACAATTTGCCCCGGCGCGTCATCGCCCTGAACGGAGGTGGGGTAGATGATCACCGGTAGAGAAGGATCGCGACGTTTTAACACATGCAAAATATCATGTAGCGCAGCACCGGTTTTTGAGGTGATCACACCAACGCAATGCGCAGGGGAGGGAAGTGGTTTTTTGTATTGCTGATCGAACAAACCTTCAGCCTGCAACTTCGCTTTGAGCTGTTCGTACTTCTGTTGCAGCAGCCCTTCACCGGCCGGCTGCATACTCTCAACGATTATCTGGTAGTCGCCGCGCGGCTCGTAGAGCGTAATATTGGCGCGAACTAAAACTTGTTGCCCATGCTGCGGACGGAAGGTGACCCGGCGGTTGCTGTTGCGGAACATCGCGCAGCGTACCTGGGCGGTGTCGTCTTTGAGTGTAAAGTACCAGTGACCGGAAGCCGGTTGTGTGAAATTAGAGATTTCGCCGCTGATCCAAACCTGTCCCATCTCATGCTCAAGCAGCAGACGAACCGTTTGATTCAGGCGACTAACGGTAAAAATTGCAGGGGATTGAGAAGGTAACATGTGAGCGAGATCAAATTCTAAATCAGCAGGTTATTCAGTCGATAGTAACCCGCCCTTCGGGGATAGCAAGCATTTTTTGCAAAAAGGGGTAGATGCAATCGGTTACGCTCTGTATAATGCCGCGGCAATATTTATTAACCACTCTGGTCGAGATATTGCCCATGCTACGTATCGCTAAAGAAGCTCTGACGTTTGACGACGTTCTCCTCGTTCCTGCTCATTCTACCGTTCTGCCGAATACTGCTGACCTCAGCACCCAGCTGACGAAAACTATTCGTCTGAATATCCCTATGCTTTCCGCAGCAATGGATACCGTAACGGAAGCGCGCCTGGCTATTGCTCTGGCTCAGGAAGGCGGTATCGGCTTTATCCACAAAAACATGTCCATTGAACGCCAGGCAGAAGAAGTTCGCCGTGTGAAAAAACACGAATCTGGTGTGGTGACTGATCCGCAGACTGTTCTGCCAACCACGACGCTGCGCGAAGTGAAAGAACTGACCGAGCGTAACGGTTTTGCGGGCTATCCGGTCGTTACCGAAGAAAACGAACTGGTGGGTATTATCACCGGTCGTGACGTGCGTTTTGTTACCGACCTGAACCAGCCGGTTAGCGTTTACATGACGCCGAAAGAGCGTCTGGTCACCGTGCGTGAAGGTGAAGCCCGTGAAGTGGTGCTGGCAAAAATGCACGAAAAACGCGTTGAAAAAGCGCTGGTGGTTGATGACGAATTCCACCTGATCGGCATGATCACCGTGAAAGACTTCCAGAAAGCGGAACGTAAACCGAACGCCTGTAAAGACGAGCAAGGCCGTCTGCGTGTTGGTGCTGCAGTTGGCGCAGGTGCGGGTAACGAAGAGCGTGTTGACGCGCTGGTTGCCGCTGGCGTTGACGTTCTGCTGATCGACTCCTCCCACGGTCACTCAGAAGGCGTTTTGCAGCGTATCCGTGAAACCCGTGCTAAATATCCGGATCTGCAAATCATCGGCGGCAACGTGGCAACAGCTGCAGGTGCACGCGCTTTGGCAGAAGCTGGTTGCAGCGCGGTTAAAGTCGGTATCGGCCCTGGTTCTATCTGTACGACTCGTATCGTTACTGGCGTAGGTGTTCCGCAGATCACTGCCGTTGCTGACGCAGTTGAAGCCCTGGAAGGCACCGGTATTCCGGTTATCGCAGATGGTGGTATTCGCTTCTCCGGCGACATCGCCAAAGCTATCGCCGCTGGCGCAAGCGCGGTGATGGTAGGTTCCATGCTGGCGGGTACTGAAGAATCTCCGGGTGAAATCGAACTCTACCAGGGCCGTTCTTATAAATCTTACCGTGGTATGGGTTCCCTGGGCGCGATGTCCAAAGGTTCCTCTGACCGTTATTTCCAGAGCGATAACGCTGCCGACAAACTGGTGCCGGAAGGTATCGAAGGTCGCGTAGCTTATAAAGGTCGCCTGAAAGAGATCATTCACCAGCAGATGGGCGGCCTGCGCTCCTGTATGGGTCTGACCGGCTGTGGTACTATCGACGAACTGCGTACTAAAGCGGAGTTTGTACGTATCAGCGGTGCGGGCATTCAGGAAAGCCACGTTCACGACGTGACCATTACTAAAGAGTCCCCGAACTACCGTCTGGGCTCCTGATTCTCTTCGCCCGACTTCATGTCGGGCGATTTATATTATCTGTTTCACTTGCCTCGGAATAAGCGTCAATGACGGAAAACATTCATAAGCATCGCATCCTCATTCTGGACTTCGGTTCTCAGTACACTCAACTGGTTGCGCGCCGCGTGCGTGAGCTGGGTGTTTACTGCGAACTGTGGGCGTGGGATGTGACAGAAGCACAAATTCGTGACTTCAATCCAAGCGGCATTATTCTTTCCGGCGGCCCGGAAAGTACTACTGAAGAAAACAGTCCGCGTGCGCCGCAGTATGTCTTTGAAGCAGGCGTACCGATATTCGGCGTTTGCTATGGCATGCAGACCATGGCAATGCAGTTGGGCGGTCACGTTGAAGCCTCTAACGAACGTGAATTTGGCTACGCGCAGGTAGAAGTCGTAAACGACAGCGCACTGGTTCGCGGTATCGAAGATGCGCTGACCGCAGACGGTAAACCGCTGCTCGATGTCTGGATGAGCCACGGCGATAAAGTTACCGCTATCCCGTCCGACTTCGTCACCGTAGCCAGCACCGAAAGCTGCCCGTTTGCCATTATGGCTAACGAAGAAAAACGCTTCTATGGCGTACAGTTCCACCCGGAAGTGACTCACACCCGCCAGGGTATGCGCATGCTGGAGCGTTTTGTGCGTGATATCTGCCAGTGTGAAGCCCTGTGGACGCCAGCGAAAATTATCGACGATGCTGTAGCTCGCATCCGCGAGCAGGTAGGCGACGATAAAGTCATCCTCGGCCTCTCTGGTGGTGTGGATTCCTCCGTAACCGCAATGCTGCTGCACCGTGCTATCGGTAAAAACCTGACTTGCGTATTCGTCGACAACGGCCTGCTGCGTCTCAACGAAGCAGAGCAGGTTCTGGATATGTTTGGCGATCACTTTGGTCTTAACATTGTTCACGTACCGGCAGAAGATCGCTTCCTGTCAGCGCTGGCTGGCGAAAACGATCCGGAAGCAAAACGTAAAATCATCGGGCGCGTTTTCGTTGAAGTATTCGATGAAGAAGCGCAGAAACTGGAAGACGTGAAGTGGCTGGCGCAGGGCACCATCTACCCTGACGTTATCGAATCTGCGGCTTCTGCAACCGGTAAAGCACACGTCATCAAATCTCACCACAACGTGGGCGGCCTGCCGAAAGAGATGAAGATGGGCCTGGTTGAACCGCTGAAAGAGCTGTTCAAAGACGAAGTGCGTAAGATTGGTCTGGAGCTGGGCCTGCCGTACGACATGCTGTACCGTCATCCGTTCCCGGGACCAGGCCTTGGCGTTCGTGTTCTGGGTGAAGTGAAGAAAGAGTACTGTGACCTGCTGCGCCGTGCTGACGCCATCTTCATTGAAGAACTGCGTAAAGCGGACCTGTACGACAAAGTCAGCCAGGCGTTCACCGTCTTCCTGCCAGTACGTTCCGTTGGCGTAATGGGCGATGGTCGTAAGTATGACTGGGTTGTCTCTCTGCGTGCTGTCGAAACCATCGACTTTATGACCGCACACTGGGCGCATCTGCCGTACGATTTCCTCGGTCGCGTTTCCAACCGCATTATCAATGAAGTGAACGGTATTTCCCGCGTGGTGTATGACATCAGCGGCAAGCCGCCAGCTACCATTGAGTGGGAATGATTTTGATCCCTGCACTATGAATGAACAAAACCCTCCGTTACTACAGAGGGTTTTTTATCTTCAAGAATCATAGGCTTGAAGTTACTAACATCGATTAATTAAACCAGCTGTCCGATTTGTTCTCTTCTGCTTTGCCCACGCTTTTCATCAGATCGCGACCGCCTTCAGTCATATTTCTGTTTGCGTCAGCTTCAGATTGCACCACATCGGTTTGCGCAGCTTTGTGCTTCAGTTCCTGATCGATAAATTCGTTTTCGCGCTTAACGCGGGCTTCTTCTTTCGCCAGCGCCAGTTTTTGTTTCTGAATCTCTAAGCTGCGTAGCTCATCTTTATAACTTTGATCGCGTTTTTTGTCCGCAGTGGCTTCGGCGTCCAGTTTATCCTGACGAGCTTTCTTATTTGCCGCTGCCGTTGCCGCTCTTTTGTTCGCGGCGGCCTGGGCATTTGCGCGACGTTGCTTCTCTTGCTGGATTTCCCTGTTGCGCTCCGCGACCCATTCGTCATGCTGCCTTTGCTCTTCATTTTTACCTTGCTGTTCCGCTTCTGCGA
>NZ_JBQZXE010000083.1:0-16767 GCF_053555855.1 Shigella sp. SIG3 | reverse complement strand
ATTTTCTTGTCTCTCCGACAGACTGACCGAATTGTTATCAATGTTAACAAAAAAAAGAACAATTGGTTATAAGGAGAGAGTATGCGTGTCATCACCCTGGCGGGTAGTCCTCGCTTTCCTTCTCGCTCCAGCTCCTTGCTGGAATATGCGCGGGAAAAACTAAATGGCCTAGATGTAGAGGTTTATCACTGGAATCTGCAAAACTTCGCCCCGGAAGATCTGCTTTATGCTCGTTTCGATAGTCCGGCACTCAAGACCTTCACCGAACAGCTGCAACAGGCTGATGGGCTGATTGTCGCCACGCCTGTGTATAAAGCCGCCTATTCCGGCGCGCTGAAAACCCTGCTCGACCTGCTGCCAGAGCGCGCTTTGCAAGGCAAAGTGGTGCTACCGCTGGCGACGGGCGGTACCGTGGCCCATCTGCTGGCGGTCGATTATGCCCTTAAACCAGTTTTAAGCGCACTGAAAGCTCAGGAGATCCTGCACGGCGTGTTTGCCGATGACTCACAATTAATTGATTACCATCACAGACCCCAGTTCACGCCAAATCTGCAACCCCATCTTGATACCGCGCTAGAAACTTTCTGGCAGGCATTGCACCGCCGCGATGTTCAGGTTCCTGACCTTCTGTCTCTGCGAGGTAATGCCCATGCGTAACATCATTAAACTGGCGCTGGCGGGATTGCTTAGCGTCTCTACTTTTGCGGTTGCTGCAGAATCCTCGCCTGAAGCGTTACGTATAGGCTATCAGAAAGGCAGTATTGGTATGGTGCTGGCAAAAAGCCACCAGTTACTGGAAAAACGCTATCCGCAATCAAAAATCTCCTGGGTGGAGTTCCCCGCGGGTCCGCAAATGTTGGAAGCGTTAAACGTTGGCAGTATTGATCTCGGCAGTACCGGGGATATTCCGCCAATCTTTGCCCAGGCTGCCGGGGCTGATTTGGTATATGTGGGCGTCGAGCCACCGAAGCCCAAAGCCGAAGTGATTCTGGTGGCAGAAAACAGCCCGATCAAAACCGTAGCCGATCTTAAAGGTCACAAAGTTGCCTTTCAGAAAGGTTCCAGTTCACACAACCTTTTACTGCGTGCACTGCGTCAGGCCGGACTTAAATTCACCGATATCCAGCCCACTTACCTGACGCCTGCCGGTGCCCGCGCCGCGTTCCAGCAAGGTAACGTTGACGCCTGGGCTATCTGGGATCCCTACTACTCCGCTGCGTTATTACAGGGCGGCGTGCGGGTGCTGAAAGACGGCACCGATCTCAATCAAACTGGATCGTTTTATCTGGCAGCTCGTCCCTATGCAGAAAAAAACGGCGCTTTTATTCAGGGCGTACTGGCAACCTTTAGTGAGGCCGATGCGTTAACCCGCAGCCAGCGCGAACAAAGCATCGCTTTACTGGCAAAAACGATTGGCTTACCGGCACCGGTGATTGCCTCTTACTTAGATCATCGCCCTCCTACCACCATCAAACCGGTTAACGCCGAGGTTGCCGCCTTACAGCAGCAAACGGCAGATCTGTTTTATGAAAACCGTCTGGTGCCGAAAAAAGTCGATATTCGCCAGCGCATCTGGCAGCCCACTCAACTGGAAGGAAAACAATTATGAGTCTGAATATGTTCTGGTTTTTACCGACCCACGGTGACGGGCACTATCTGGGAACGGAAGAAGGTTCACGCCCGGTTGATCACGGTTATCTGCAACAAATTGCGCAAGCGGCGGATCGTCTGGGCTATACCGGTGTGCTGATCCCAACGGGGCGATCGTGTGAAGATGCGTGGCTGGTTGCAGCGTCGATGATCCCGGTGACGCAGCGGCTGAAGTTTCTTGTCGCCCTGCGTCCCAGCGTAACCTCACCTACTGTTGCCGCCCGCCAGGCCGCCACGCTTGACCGTCTCTCAAATGGTCGTGCGTTGTTTAATCTGGTCACAGGCAGCGATCCACAAGAGCTGGCAGGCGACGGCGTGTTCCTTGATCATAGCGAGCACTACGAAGCCTCGGCGGAATTTACCCAGGTCTGGCGGCGCTTATTGCTGGGGGAAACCGTCAATTTCAACGGTAAACATATTCATGTGCGCGGAGCAAAACTGCTCTTCCCGCCGATTCAACAGCCTTATCCTCCGCTTTACTTTGGCGGATCGTCAGATGTCGCCCAGGAGCTGGCGGCAGAACAAGTTGATCTCTACCTCACCTGGGGCGAACCGCCGGAACTTGTTAAAGAGAAAATCGAACAAGTGCGGGCGAAAGCTGCCGCGTATGGGCGCAAAATTCGTTTCGGTATTCGTCTGCATGTGATTGTTCGTGAAACTAACGACGAAGCGTGGCAGGCCGCCGAGCGGTTAATCTCGCATCTTGATGATGAGACTATCGCCAAAGCACAAGCCGCATTCGCCCGGACGGATTCCGTAGGACAACAGCGAATGGCGGCGCTACATAACGGCAAGCGCGACAATCTGGAGATCAGCCCCAATTTATGGGCGGGCGTTGGCTTAGTGCGCGGCGGTGCCGGAACGGCGCTGGTGGGCGATGGTCCTACGGTCGCCGCGCGAATCAACGAATACGCCGCGCTTGGCATCGACAGCTTTGTGCTTTCGGGCTACCCGCATCTGGAAGAAGCGTATCGGGTTGGCGAGTTGCTGTTCCCACATCTGGATGTCGCCATTCCGGAAATTCCCCAGCCGCAGCCGCTGAATCCGCAAGGCGAAGCGGTGGCGAATGATTTTATCCCCCGTAAAGTCGCGCAAAGCTAAGGAACACGATGATGGCAACGCCAGTGAAGAAGTGGTTATTGCGCGTTGCCCCCTGGTTTTTACCGGTGGGCATCGTGGCGGTGTGGCAACTGGCCTCCTCGGTTGGCTGGCTGTCGACGCGTATTTTGCCTTCACCGGAAGGAGTGGTGACGGCGTTCTGGACGCTCTCCGCCAGCGGCGAACTGTGGCAGCATCTGGCGCTGATCCCGCTGGTGATTTTGTGGTTTGGCATTGATGAATCCGCGAAAATCTTTCTGGTGGCGCTCGGTACGCTGTTCCCCATTTATATCAACACCTGGCATGGCATCCGTAATATCGATCGCGGGCTGGTGGAGATGGCGCGTAGCTATGGATTATCCGGCATACCGCTGTTTATCCATGTGATCCTGCCCGATGCCCTGCCCTCAATTATGGTCGGCGTGCGTTTTGCGTTGGGCCTGATGTGGCTGACGCTGATTGTTGCCGAAACCATTTCTGCCAATTCCGGCATTGGTTATCTGGCGATGAATGCGCGAGAGTTTTTGCAAACAGACGTGGTGGTAGTCGCTATTATTCTTTACGCCCTGCTCGGCAAACTTGCTGACGTCAGCGCGCAGCTGTTAGAGCGCCTCTGGTTGAGCTGGAACCCGGCTTATCATTTGAAGGAGGCCACGATATGAATACTGCTCGTCTGAACCAGGGCACACCATTGTTGCTCAATGCAGTAAGCAAACATTACGCGGAAAATATCGTCCTGAACCAACTGGATTTACATATTCCGGCAGGTCAGTTTGTGGCGGTGGTGGGCCGCAGCGGTGGTGGTAAAAGTACCCTGCTGCGCCTGCTGGCCGGTCTGGAAACGCCAACCGCAGGCGATGTGTTAGCGGGCACCACACCGCTGGCTGAAATTCAGGATGATACGCGAATGATGTTTCAGGATGCGCGTCTGCTGCCGTGGAAATCGGTGATTGATAACGTTGGGTTAGGCCTTAAAGGTCAGTGGCGCGATGCCGCGCGTCGGGCGTTGGCTGCGGTAGGACTGGAGAATCGCGCCGGGGAATGGCCTGCCGCACTTTCTGGCGGGCAGAAACAGCGTGTGGCGCTGGCAAGAGCGTTGATTCATCGACCGGGTTTATTGTTGCTTGATGAACCGCTCGGGGCACTGGACGCCTTAACGCGACTCGAGATGCAGGATTTGATTGTGTCACTTTGGCAGCAGCACGGCTTTACCGTACTGTTGGTGACGCATGATGTGAGCGAAGCGGTAGCAATGGCTGACCGGGTGTTGTTAATTGAAGAGGGAAAAATTAGTCTGGATTTGACAGTGGATATCCCCCGTCCGCGTCGATTAGGGTCGGTGCGATTAGCGGAGCTGGAAGCGGAAGTATTGCAACGGGTAATGCGGCGTGGGCATTCTGAACAACTGATTCGGCGTCATGGTTAATATGCCGGATGTGGCGCACAAAACCAGCATTTTCAACGGACTTGTAGGCCTGATAAGACACGTCAAGCATCGCATCAGGCAGTTGGGCACGGCTGCCGGATGCGGCGTGAACGCCTTATCCAGCCTACAAAACCAGCAATTTCAACGGAGTTGTAGGCCTGATAAGACGCGTCAAGCGTCGCATCAGGCATTTTGGCTCAAAAGTATCAAGCCAGTGCTTTAGTTATCTTCTCGTAAAGATCGCCAGAGAGATTTTCCAGCCCTTTCAACTGTTCCAGCGCCGCGCGCATTTTCTCCTGACGTTTGGCATCATAACGTTTCAGGCGAATCAGCGGTTCAATCAGACGTGAAGCTACCTGCGGGTTACGGCTGTTGAGGTCGGTAAGCATTTCCACCAGGAACTGGTAACCGCTGCCATCTTCGGCATGGAACGCTGCCGGGTTGCTGCCCGCAAACGCACCAATCAACGAACGAATACGGTTCGGGTTGCTCATGGTAAATGAGCGATGCTGCAACAGACCACGCACCGTCTCCAGCACATTCGCCGCCGGGCTGGTGGCTTGCAGGATAAACCATTTATCCATCACCAGACCGTCCTGATGCCACTTATCGTCGTACTCCTGCATCAGCGCGTCACGGCAAGGCAGCTGTGCAGCAACCGCCGCAGAAAGCGCTGCCAGCGCATCGGTCATATTGTTTGCTTCATGGTATTGCTTGCTCACCAGCACGTCAGCCAGATGCGTTTCACCAAAAGCAAGGAAGCGCAGGCAGGCATTACGCAGAGTGCGTTTTGCAATATCTTCATGCTCAACACGGTACTCGCTCTGGTAATTCGCGTTGTAAATAGCCAGCAGCTCATCCGCCAGTTCAGTCGCCAGAGTACGAGTGAGTGCTTCGCGTACTTCGGCAATAGCAATCGGGTCTATGATATCGAACAGTTCAGCCATTTCATTGACAGAAGGCAGCGTCAGGATTTCTGCCGCCAGCGCCGGATCAATCTTCTCATCGAGCAGCACCGCGCGGAAAGCGTCAGCCACATGTACCGGCAGAGACAGCGGCTGCCCTTGCTGATGACGGGCGACGTTCAGCTTGATGTAGGTTGCCAGCAAACTTTGCGCCGCATCCCAACGGGAGAAATCATTACGCGCATGACGCATCAGGAAGGTCAGTTGCTGATCGCTCCACTTATATTCCAGTTTCACTGGCGCAGAGAATTCGCACAGCAGCGCAGGCACCGGCTGGAAGTAGACATTATCAAAAACAAAGGTCTGTTCCGCCTGGGTGACGTTCAGCACGGAATTCACCGGATGACCGCCTTTCTGCAACGGGATCACTTTGCCTTCGTTGTCATACAATTCGATGGCAAACGGAATATGCAGCGGCTGTTTTTCTGCCTGATCCGGCGTGGCTGGCGTGCGCTGGCTGATGGTCAGGGTGTACTGCTCAGTTTCCGGATTGTAGTCGTCTTTGACGGTCACAACCGGCGTACCGGACTGGCTGTACCAACGGCGGAAATGGGAGAGATCAACATTCGACGCATCTTCCATCGCCTGCACAAAGTCGTCACAGGTCGCTGCGCTACCATCATGACGCTCGAAATAGAGTTGCATCCCTTTCTGGAAGTTTTCTTCGCCCAGCAGGGTGTGGATCATACGGATCACTTCCGCGCCCTTCTCGTAAACGGTCAGGGTGTAGAAGTTGTTCATCTCAATGACCATGTCCGGGCGGATTGGGTGCGCCATCGGGCTGGCGTCTTCCGCAAACTGCAATCCGCGCATGGTGCGCACATTATTGATGCGGTTAACTGCGCGGGAACCAAGGTCAGAGCTGAATTCCTGATCGCGGAAGACGGTTAAACCTTCTTTCAGGCTGAGCTGGAACCAGTCGCGGCAGGTCACTCGGTTACCGGTCCAGTTATGGAAATATTCATGGCCGATAACGCGTTCAATATCGAGGTAATCTTTGTCGGTGGCGGTGTCGGTGCGGGCCAGCACATATTTGGAGTTAAAGATATTCAGACCCTTATTCTCCATTGCGCCCATATTGAAGAAATCCACCGCGACGATCATATAGATGTCGAGGTCATACTCCAGGCCAAAGCGTTCTTCATCCCATTTCATGGAGTTTTTCAGCGAGGTCATCGCCCACGGCGCGCGATCAAGGTTGCCGCGATCGACGTACAGCTCCAGTGCTACTTCGCGACCAGAACGCGTGGTAAAGGTATCGCGCAGTACATCAAAGTCGCCTGCCACCAGCGCAAACAGGTAGCACGGTTTCGGGAACGGGTCCTGCCACTGTACCCAATGGCGTCCGTTTTCGAGTTCGCCTTGCGCAACGCGGTTACCATTGGAAAGCAGGAAGGGATATTTGATTTTATCGGCAATAATTTTGGTGGTAAAACGCGCCAGCACGTCCGGGCGGTCGAGATAATACGTAATATGGCGGAAACCTTCGGCTTCACACTGGGTGCAAAGCGCATCGCCTGACTGATAAAGCCCTTCCAGCGCCGTATTCGCCGCCGGGCTTATTTCATTAATGATCTTAAGCGTAAAACGCTCCGGCAAATTACTGATGACCAGTGCGCCCTCTTCTTCTTCTTTCCAGGCGGTCCACGGCTCATCATTAATATGAACAGAAACCAGTTTGAGGTCTTCGCCGTTGAGACGAAGCGGAGCATCTGATGCACCATGACGGACAGCCTGGCTGACCGCGGTAACGACCGTCTTTTGCGCGTCGAGGTCAAAGGTCAAGTCAATATCAGTAATCTGGTAATCCGGCGCACGATAATCGTGACGGTATTTGGCTTGTGGCTGTTGAGTCATAAATAACCTTTAGCATCTTTTATAGAGTCTGGTGTTCAGTCTATTCCTGTTGCGTAAATCGCGCTATGCAGAATCTTCATCTTTTCAGGTACAAACGCCTTTATTGCTACATTTTTATAACATACACCGCGTAATGCCATCGACCAGAAAGGTGGCATATGGTGTGATCGGGGTTCAATAAATTGCGAAACAAGGTATACTCCAGCAGTTCCTGAAGATGTTTATTGTACTAAACGCTCCTGTACGAGGACGCTACTGCGCACCTATGACACAATTCGCTTCTCCTGTTCTGCACTCGTTGCTGGATACAGATGCTTATAAGTTGCATATGCAGCAAGCCGTGTTTCATCACTATTACGATGTGCATGTCGCGGCGGAGTTTCGTTGCCGAGGTGACGATCTGCTGGGTATTTATGCCGATGCTATTCGTGAACAGATTCAGGCGATGCAGCACCTGCGCCTGCAGGATGATGAATATCAGTGGCTCTCTGCCCTGCCTTTCTTTAAGGCCGACTATCTTAACTGGTTACGCGAGTTCCGCTTTAACCCGGAACAAGTCACCGTGTCCAACGATAATGGCAAGCTGGATATTCGCTTAAGCGGTCCGTGGCGTGAAGTCATCCTCTGGGAAGTTCCTTTGCTGGCGGTTATCAGTGAAATGGTACATCGCTATCGCTCACCGCAGGCCGACGTTGCGCAAGCCCTCGACACGCTGGAAAGCAAATTAGTCGACTTCTCGGCGTTAACCGCCGGTCTTGATATGTCGCGCTTCCATCTGATGGATTTTGGCACCCGTCGCCGTTTTTCTCGCGAAGTACAAGAAACCATCGTTAAGCGTCTGCAACAGGAATCCTGGTTCGTGGGCACCAGCAACTACGATCTGGCGCGTCGGCTTTCCCTCACGCCGATGGGAACACAGGCACACGAATGGTTCCAGGCACATCAGCAAATCAGCCCGGATCTAGCCAACAGCCAGCGAGCTGCACTTGCTGCCTGGCTGGAAGAGTATCCCGACCAACTTGGCATTGCATTAACCGACTGCATCACTATGGATGCTTTCCTGCGTGATTTCGGTGTCGAGTTCGCTAGTCGGTATCAGGGCCTGCGTCATGACTCTGGCGACCCGGTTGAATGGGGTGAAAAAGCCATTGCACATTATGAAAAGCTGGGAATTGATCCACAGAGTAAAACGCTGGTTTTCTCTGACAATCTGGATTTACGCAAAGCGGTTGAGCTATACCGCCACTTCTCTTCCCGCGTGCAATTAAGTTTTGGTATTGGGACTCGCCTGACCTGCGATATCCCCCAGGTAAAACCCCTGAATATTGTGATTAAGTTGGTAGAGTGTAACGGTAAACCGGTGGCGAAACTTTCTGACAGCCCTGGCAAAACTATCTGCCATGATAAAGCGTTTGTTCGGGCGCTGCGCAAAGCGTTCGACCTTCCGCATATTAAAAAAGCCAGTTAATATCATCAGGGAGCTAATCGGCTCCCTTTTTTACCTTTAATTCCGAAATCTTTCGCTGCATTTGCGAATTCTGCTTGTCTGATTGCAGATGCCAGGTAACATAGGTATCCCCCCCCATTTACGGGTGGACAAGTGTTTATTTTTTCCGACTATTAACAGAGAGAATATTATGAGCGTTGTGCCTGTAGCCGACGTACTCCAGGGCCGCGTAGCCGTTGACAGCGAAGTCACCGTACGCGGATGGGTACGTACCCGCCGAGATTCAAAAGCTGGCATCTCCTTCCTCGCCGTTTATGACGGTTCCTGCTTTGATCCTGTACAGGCTGTCATCAATAATTCTCTGCCCAATTACAATGAAGACGTCCTGCGTCTGACCACCGGCTGCTCGGTCATTGTGACGGGTAAAGTCGTGGCATCGCCGGGCCAGGGGCAACAATTTGAAATTCAGGCCAGCAAGGTTGAAGTTGCTGGTTGGGTTGAAGATCCAGACACTTACCCGATGGCGGCAAAACGCCACAGCATTGAGTATCTGCGTGAAGTCGCTCACCTGCGTCCGCGCACAAACCTGATTGGTGCCGTCGCGCGCGTTCGCCATACGCTGGCGCAGGCGCTGCATCGCTTCTTTAACGAGCAGGGATTCTTCTGGGTTTCAACGCCACTGATTACCGCATCTGATACCGAAGGTGCAGGCGAAATGTTCCGCGTTTCTACGCTGGATCTGGAAAACCTGCCGCGTAACGATCAGGGCAAAGTGGATTTCGACAAAGACTTCTTTGGTAAAGAGTCTTTCCTGACCGTATCTGGCCAGTTGAACGGCGAAACCTACGCTTGCGCATTATCCAAAATTTATACCTTCGGCCCGACTTTCCGTGCTGAAAACTCCAACACCAGCCGTCACCTGGCGGAATTCTGGATGCTGGAGCCGGAAGTGGCGTTTGCTAACCTGAACGATATCGCGGGTCTGGCTGAAGCCATGCTGAAATATGTCTTCAAAGCGGTTCTCGAAGAACGCGCAGACGACATGAAATTCTTCGCTGAACGCGTAGATAAAGATGCCGTTTCACGTCTGGAACGCTTCATTGAAGCCGATTTCGCACAGGTGGATTACACCGACGCAGTGACCATTCTCGAAAACTGCGGCAGGAAGTTTGAAAACCCGGTTTACTGGGGCGTCGATCTCTCTTCTGAGCATGAGCGTTATCTGGCGGAAGAACACTTTAAAGCACCGGTAGTGGTTAAAAACTATCCGAAAGATATTAAAGCGTTCTATATGCGCCTCAACGAAGACGGTAAAACCGTTGCGGCTATGGACGTTCTGGCTCCGGGCATCGGTGAGATCATTGGTGGCTCCCAGCGTGAAGAACGTCTGGACGTTCTGGACGAGCGTATGCTGGAAATGGGCCTGAATAAAGAAGATTACTGGTGGTATCGCGATCTGCGTCGCTACGGTACTGTTCCGCATTCAGGTTTCGGTCTTGGTTTTGAACGCCTGATTGCTTACGTAACTGGCGTGCAAAACGTGCGTGATGTGATTCCGTTCCCACGTACTCCGCGCAACGCCAGCTTCTGATTTTCTTCCTCAAAGAGCCAGCGCCTGCTGGCTCTTTTTTATCCTTTCTGTCAAGTTATCTGTTTGTTAAGTCAAGCAATCTATTTGCACCCCCGCCATAACGATCATCCTGTTACGGAATATTACATTGCAACATTTACGCACAAAAAATAACCCGCATTCTTATTGCGGATTAGTTTTTTCTTAGCTGATAGCACAATTTTCATACTATTTTTTGGCATTCTGGATGTCTGAAAGAGGATTTTGTGCCAGGTCGATAAAGTTTCCATCAGAAACAAAATTTCCGTTTAGTTAATTTAAATATAAGTAAATCATATAAATAGATAAAAATTGCTGTAAATATCATCACGTTTCTATGGAAATATGACGGTGTTCACAAAGCTCCTTAATTTTTACTTTTGGTTACATATTTTTTCTTTTTGAAACTAAATCTTTATCTTTGTAGCACTTTCACGGTAGCGAAACGTTAGTTTGAATGGAAAGATGCCTGCAGACACATAAAGACACCAAACTCTCATCAATAGTTCCGTAAATTTTTATTGACAGAACTTATTGACGGCAGTGGCAGGTGTCATAAAAAAAACCATGAGGGTAATAAATAATGATGAAGCGCAATATTCTGGCAGTGATCGTCCCTGCTCTGTTAGTAGCAGGTACTGCAAACGCTGCAGAAATCTATAACAAAGATGGCAACAAAGTAGATCTGTACGGTAAAGCTGTTGGTCTGCATTATTTTTCCAAGGGTAACGGTGAAAACAGTTACGGTGGCAATGGCGACATGACCTATGCCCGTCTTGGTTTTAAAGGGGAAACTCAAATCAATTCCGATCTGACCGGTTATGGTCAGTGGGAATATAACTTCCAGGGTAACAACTCTGAAGGCGCTGACGCTCAAACTGGTAACAAAACGCGTCTGGCATTCGCGGGTCTTAAATACGCTGACGTTGGTTCTTTCGATTACGGCCGTAACTACGGTGTGGTTTATGATGCACTGGGTTACACCGATATGCTGCCAGAATTTGGTGGTGATACTGCATACAGCGATGACTTCTTCGTTGGTCGTGTTGGCGGCGTTGCTACCTATCGTAACTCCAACTTCTTTGGTCTGGTTGATGGCCTGAACTTCGCTGTTCAGTACCTGGGTAAAAACGAGCGTGACACTGCACGCCGTTCTAACGGCGACGGTGTTGGCGGTTCTATCAGCTACGAATACGAAGGCTTTGGTATCGTTGGTGCTTATGGTGCAGCTGACCGTACCAACCTGCAAGAAGCTCAACCTCTTGGCAACGGTAAAAAAGCTGAACAGTGGGCTACTGGTCTGAAGTACGACGCGAACAACATCTACCTGGCAGCGAACTACGGTGAAACCCGTAACGCTACGCCGATCACTAATAAATTTACAAACACCAGCGGCTTCGCCAACAAAACGCAAGACGTTCTGTTAGTTGCGCAATACCAGTTCGATTTCGGTCTGCGTCCGTCCATCGCTTACACCAAATCTAAAGCGAAAGACGTAGAAGGTATCGGTGATGTTGATCTGGTGAACTACTTTGAAGTGGGCGCAACCTACTACTTCAACAAAAACATGTCCACCTATGTTGACTACATCATCAACCAGATCGATTCTGACAACAAACTGGGCGTAGGTTCAGACGACACCGTTGCTGTGGGTATCGTTTACCAGTTCTAATAGCACACCTCTTTGTTAAATGCCGAAAAAACAGGACGTTGGTCCTGTTTTTTTTATGCCTTCCAGAGCAATCTCACGTCTTGCAAAAACAGCCTGCGTTTTCATCAGTAATAATTGGAATTTTGTAAATCTCCCGTTACCCTGATAGCGGACTTCCCTTCTGTAACCATAATGGAACCTCGTCATGTTTGAGAACATTACCGCCGCTCCTGCCGACCCGATTCTGGGCCTGGCCGATCTGTTTCGTGCCGATGAACGTCCCGGCAAAATTAACCTCGGGATTGGTGTCTATAAAGATGAGACGGGCAAAACCCCGGTACTGACCAGCGTGAAAAAGGCTGAACAGTATCTGCTCGAAAATGAAACCACCAAAAATTACCTCGGCATTGACGGCATCCCTGAATTTGGTCGCTGCACTCAGGAACTGCTGTTTGGTAAAGGTAGCGCCCTGATCAATGACAAACGTGCTCGCACGGCACAGACTCCGGGTGGCACTGGCGCACTACGCGTGGCTGCCGACTTCCTGGCAAAAAATACCAGCGTTAAGCGTGTGTGGGTGAGCAACCCAAGCTGGCCGAACCATAAGAGCGTCTTTAACTCTGCAGGTCTGGAAGTTCGTGAATACGCTTATTATGATGCGGAAAATCACACCCTTGACTTCGATGCACTGATTAACAGTCTGAACGAAGCTCAGGCTGGCGACGTAGTGCTGTTCCATGGCTGCTGCCATAACCCAACCGGTATCGACCCTACGCTGGAACAATGGCAGACACTGGCACAACTCTCCGTTGAGAAAGGCTGGTTACCGCTGTTTGACTTCGCTTACCAGGGTTTTGCCCGTGGTCTGGAAGAAGATGCTGAAGGACTGCGCGCTTTCTCGGCTATGCATAAAGAGCTGATTGTTGCCAGTTCCTACTCTAAAAACTTTGGCCTGTACAACGAGCGTGTTGGCGCTTGTACTCTGGTTGCTGCCGACAGTGAAATCGTTGATCGCGCATTCAGCCAAATGAAAGCGGCGATTCGCGCTAACTACTCTAACCCTCCAGCACACGGCGCTTCTGTTGTTGCCACCATCCTGAGCAACGATGCATTACGTGCGATTTGGGAACAAGAGCTGACTGATATGCGCCAGCGTATTCAGCGTATGCGTCAGTTGTTCGTCAATACGCTGCAGGAAAAAGGTGCAAACCGCGACTTCAGCTTTATCATCAAACAGAACGGCATGTTCTCCTTCAGTGGTCTGACAAAAGAACAAGTGCTGCGTCTGCGCGAAGAGTTTGGCGTATATGCTGTTGCTTCTGGTCGCGTAAATGTGGCCGGGATGACACCAGATAACATGGCTCCGCTGTGCGAATCGATTGTGGCAGTGCTGTAAGCGTTAAAAACAATGAAGCCCGCTGAAAAGCGGGCTGAGACTGATGACAAACGCAACATTGCCTGATGCGCTACGCTTATCAGGCCTACGCGTCCCCTGCAATATTTTGAATTTGCACGATTTTGTAGGCCGGATAAGGCGCTCGTGCCGCATCCGGCATAAACAAAGCGCACTTTGCCAGAAATCCAGGCCCGCATTAAAAGTGGACTTTTTTATGCGCCTTTACCAGACGGGCATTTCGTCTTGCAGGAAGGGATTGTGCAGGCGCTCATAACCAAGTGTAGATAATGGTCCGTGACCCGGAATAAATGTCACGTCATCCCCCAGTGGCAGCAATTTATCTTTGATTGAAGAAATCAGTTGATTATGATCGCCACGCGGGAAGTCACTGCGCCCTACTCCGCCTTTGAAAATAACATCGCCAGAAATCAGCAGCTTTGCCCGATCATCAAAAAACACGACATGACCCGGCGTATGCCCAGGGCAATGTAACACCTGTAAAGTCACATTCCCTATGCTGATGGTATCGCCTTCGTTCAGCCAACGATCTGGCGTCAGCGACTGGCACTCTTCCAGACCAAACATACGACTTTGCGCAGGCAAGCCTTGCAGCCAGAACTCATCTTCTTTTTCCGGGCCAAAAACCGGCACGCCGTAATGTTGCGCCAGTTCCGCCGCTGCGCCAACGTGGTCCAGATGACCATGCGTCAGCAGGATCTGCATCAGTGTCAGGCCGCTGTCATCAACTTCCTGTTTGATTTTTTCCGCATCGCCGCCAGGATCGACCAGTGCGGCCAGGCGGGTTTGTTCACACCAGATCAATGAACAGTTCTGGGAGAATGCGGTGACCGGAATAATACGATAGTTCATACTGCCCCTGTTTCGTTAAGCGATTACTACCAGTGCCGTGCTGGCCCGGTATCAATATGCACAAAGTTACTACGTGGGTAATATCCTACACCACCTGCGCGCATAGATAACGCGGCTTTGCGAATATTGCTTAACGCGATACCTTCAATATGGAAATCCATCGCCTGGCCTTTAGTGTGATAGCTTTTCTTCGCTACTCCACGGCTGCGGGCGCGTAGTTCATTGTTGGTATCAATGGAACGATAACCGGAAATGAGTTGCACCGGTTTGCGCGTGCCTAACAACCCTTGCAGGCGATACAACTGGTCGAATAATCCTGGGTCGATGGACTTTATTTTGTTCGCGCGGTAATCGCGGAAAAAATGGTTAAGTTTTGCCAATTCTTCCTGAATATAGCCTCTGCCATCGAAAAACTCCGCTTTGATTGACTCTCCGGTATGAAGATTATTGAGTGTCAAAATGCGCGGGCGTGGGGTAGAGAGTGTTGCAAACGCAGGGGTCGGCAGGATGGCGGCACCGAGTGCAACGCCACCAAGCGCCAGCAATTTGCGGCGATTAGCGTCGAATTTGTCCATGATAATCAAGTCTACAGGTCAATGTTATCGTTTATATGCACTTCTGGCGCACAAGAGGCACCTTAACCGCCCGTAAAGCAGACGTCAAGATGACTCAACCCCAGCAGTGACGGGGGCTGCAGAGAATCGCCCCCAATCATGCTAATTATTACGACAATTGATTTCCCCGAACTACTTCATTTACCTGATTAATTGTTCCGCTTTCGATACGATTTGCGAGCTGGATCGCGCAGGCAGATCATAATTGTAAATATCTGTACGATACTGGGTACGATCATCTGCACCAACAAAGGCCGTCAGGTAGTAGAGATTCACCGGAATCGACTGCCGAATATTGACGTAACGTGTATCACCCTGCTTCAGCGCATCAGAAATACGTTTGTCATTCCATCCTGCATCCTGCAACAGCATATTCGCCAGATCGGAAGCTTTATTCACTCGTACACAGCCTGAGCTCAATGCGCGTGTATCACGCTTGAACAGATTGTGGTTCGGCGTGTCATGCAAATAAATGGCCTCTGAACTCGGCATATTGAATTTATAGCGCCCCAGCGAGTTCCGTGGGCCTGGAGCCTGCTGGAAGCGAAACGGTAAATTCGAGGCCGTGATTGTAGACCAGTCAACCTGCCATGGGTCAATCGCTTCTCTGCTGTTCCAGCCGCGCATCACCGTATAGCCATGGCTTTCGAGATATCCCGGATCGTTGCGCACTTTCGGCAGAATATCTTTGCGTGCCAGAGTTGGTGGTACGTTCCACGGCGGGTTTACCACTACGTTGTTAAGTGCACTGCTCATCATCGGCGTTTTGCGATCGGGGCGACCGACAATGACTCGCGAATCCAGCACCTGATTGCCGTTCTGATAGTAGAGCAGCGAATAGGCTGGAATGTTAACCATGATCCCGGTAGAAAGCTCTGTTGGCAGCAAGCGCAATCGCTGGATGTTGAGTGCCAACACGCCAGCACGCTGGGCGGGCGTTACGTTTAACCAGTCACGCGTTGCCGGGCCAATAGCACCATCTGCTCCCAATCCTTGCCATGCCTGAAAACGTTTAACGGCTTCCACCAGTTCATTATCGTAGGCGGCACGAACGGCAGGCGCAGGTTTACTACGAGACGTCGTTTGCTTGTCCATCGGCTTAGTTTCTGCTGTTTCAACAGTAACAGCGGATGGGCTGACTACCGCGTCAGTTGGCGTGTCATCGCCAGGTAGAGTAATTTTCGGCCCCCCGTCCAACATGCCTGTGCGTTGCAATATTTCGCGCAACGCCGGTACGTCGTTACTCCACTGCCCTGGGCGCAACGTTGCTTTGCCGGTCAGTTGGGGCCACGGTTTGGTGTCACTGAGTAAGGCCAGTAACGATTCATGCATCGCCGCATATTGCGGATGCTGCGGTGCCAGTCCTGCAACAAACGTAGGCAATTGACCTTTATCCAGCGCTAGCTGCCATTGGTTAATCACCGAAAGCGGCGGCGTTGAAAGCGCATAAGGTTTACTGCTATATAGCCAGCGAGTGCCTTTGATCGGAATATTTGCAATGAAATGGAGATAGCCCATCATCGCATCAGAGAGCACCACGTCACGTGCCATCCCGTTAACACCAGGATCGGTCAGTAACTCTACCCATTTATTAAACTGCGGCTGGAAACCAGCAATCGCCACCTCTGCCAGCTGTTGCTGGAAGGCTTTAACAGCATCACGGTTTTCCCACATGGGTTGCATATCGCGTGCGGCATACAACAGTTGAAGCTGGTTAAGATAAACCGGCTTGTAACCTGCGGGTAATTGAGATTCGATTTGCGTGCGGGCTTTTTCTGCCGCACCTTCAGGCAATGGCTGGATCCCCGCCATTATTGCCGTGGCTTGCGCCTGCGGCAGTGCCTCGCCCTGTTCACTGACAGCCACCGGGCTGTCGCCAGGGATTACTTCAGGCTCATCGGCCTGCGCATTGAACAGTGGAGCGAATGTTACGGCCAGGCACAAACTGATTGCCGACAGCCGACGACCACACATCATATTAAGCAACATCCCTTGCCCCCTGTTTTTATCATACTCTGAATAGCCAGGCTGTTATTTTACGACTTGCCTGTACAACGCCAATACTCACGAAAGTATGACGAGCAAGCCTGTTACTCATCAGGCTTATCTTCAGTATATAAACGCCGATACGTTTTTACATAACCTAATGTAAAGAAGTTTAAAGAAAAGCGCGCCGTTATGTGT
>NZ_JBQZXE010000082.1:0-16817 GCF_053555855.1 Shigella sp. SIG3 | reverse complement strand
ATTTATCTGACCGGTATTTTCATGACCTGGCGTAGAGCGCGTGGTTTTACTAAACAAGAGAAAGCCGTTCTCGCAGAATAATTTTTACCTGAGGGGGGGGTTATCCCCCTTAACAATCAGGAGTTTTTATGAAATCAGTAGTGAATGATACTGATGGTATCGTGCGCGTTGCAAAAAGCGTCATTCCTGAAATTAAACATCAGGATGAGGTGCGGGTAAAAATTGCCAGCTCGGGCTTATGTGGTTCCGATTTACCCAGGATATTTAAAAATGGTGCACATTATTATCCAATAACGTTAGGCCATGAATTTAGCGGCTATATTGATGCGGTGGGATCCGGTGTTGATGATTTACACCCTGGCGATGCGGTTGCCTGTGTGCCGTTATTACCCTGTTTTACTTGTCCAGAGTGTTTGAAAGGGTTTTATTCCCAGTGCGCAAAATATGATTTTATTGGCTCGCGGCGTGATGGTGGATTTGCTGAATATATTGTCGTTAAGCGAAAAAATGTCTTTGCTCTACCCACGGATATGCCTATTGAGGATGGGGCTTTTATTGAGCCGATTACCGTTGGCCTGCATGCTTTTCATTTAGCGCAAGGTTGTGAGAATAAAAACGTTATTATTATTGGTGCCGGAACCATTGGCCTGCTGGCTATTCAGTGCGCTGTCGCGCTGGGAGCAAAGAGTGTGACGGCGATCGACATTAGCTCAGAAAAACTGGCACTGGCAAAATCTTTCGGTGCGATGCAAACATTTAACAGTAGCGAAATGAGCGCGCCGCAAATGCAGAGCGTTTTACGCGAACTGCGCTTTAATCAGCTTATCCTCGAGACGGCTGGCGTACCGCAAACTGTCGAACTGGCGGTAGAGATTGCCGGTCCTCATGCCCAACTGGCGCTGGTGGGCACGTTGCATCAGGATCTGCATTTAACATCGGCAACGTTTGGCAAAATATTGCGTAAAGAGCTGACGGTTATCGGCAGTTGGATGAACTATTCCAGCCCTTGGCCGGGGCAGGAGTGGGAAACGGCGAGCCGGTTGCTGACAGAACGTAAGTTAAGCCTGGATCCATTAATCGCTCACCGTGGAAGCTTTGAAAGCTTCACCCAGGCGGTGCGTGACATCGCTCGTAATGCCATGCCGGGCAAAGTGTTGCTCATTCCATGAAACCGCGGGCCAGCGTGATGCTGGCCCGGTATTGTGCAAAACAGATCATTCACCAATGGTCCCCCTTCGTTTACACTAGCCACAATTGAATATGGGTAAATGACGATGAATTCATTCGAGCGAAGGAATAAGATCATCCAATTAGTGAATGAACAGGGAACCGTGCTTGTTCAGGATCTGGCGGGAGTATTTGCTGCCTCGGAAGCGACAATCCGTGCCGATTTGCGCTTTCTCGAACAAAAAGGCGTGGTTACGCGCTTTCATGGCGGTGCGGCGAAAATAATGTCCGGTAATAGTGAAACCGAGACCCAGGAAGTCGGGTTTAAAGAGCGATTTCAGCTCGCCAGCGCGCCAAAAAACAGAATAGCGCAGGCGGCAGTCAAAATGATCCATGAAGGGATGACCGTTATTCTCGACAGCGGAAGTACCACAATGCTTATCGCCGAAGGATTAATGACCGCTAAAAATATCACGGTGATTACCAACAGTCTCCCGGCAGCGTTTGCCCTTTCCGAAAATAAAGACATTACTCTGGTCGTCTGTGGTGGCACGGTCCGCCATAAAACGCGCTCGATGCATGGTTCCATTGCCGAGCGTTCATTGCAGGATATTAATGCCGATTTAATGTTTGTCGGTGCTGATGGTATTGATGCGGTTAATGGTATTACGACCTTTAATGAAGGTTATTCGATTAGCGGGGCGATGGTCACCGCCGCAAATAAAGTGATTGCCGTTCTCGATTCATCGAAATTTAATCGTCGCGGTTTTAATCAGGTACTGCCAATCGAAAAAATTGACATTATTGTTACCGATGATGCTGTGTCAGAGGTGGATAAATTGGCATTGCAGAAGACACGGGTAAAATTAATTACGGTGTAGTATTGTTCTGTATGCCGGATAAGGTGTTTACACCGCATCCGGCATTACGGATTCTCCCTGGTTCAAGAGAGAATAGTTTGATTAACGCAATAATGGACAATCTGGTGGTAATCGACAACGCAACGCCGCCGGAAGTATTTCAATATGGAAGTTTTGCCCACTCAACGGTTCGCCATCAAGATTAAAAGTGATTTCGTGTGGGGCTTGTATATCAAACCACGACGAAGCGCCTTCGATAATATTCGGGTTATCTTCGTCAGATTTTAAGGTTGATACGAGAGCCGGAAGAATTTCATCGCCGGTAAAAATGCGCAGTTGCAGCAAGCCATCGTTAATTAACGCGTTCGGGCACAATTGTTGACCGCCACCGGCCTGACGCCCGTTACCAATACCAATGACCAGGGCGTCACCTTGCCAGTGAAAGTTTTCACCGCGGATTTCACAACGGTCCGGTTGCAGAGTATCCATGCGCATTAAGCCATGAATGATGTAAGAGACGCCACCCAGCGCGGCTTTTAATTTTTCCGGCGTTTCTGTGGTAATACGCGTCCCAAATCCGCCTGTCGCCATATTAATAAAACAGGTTTGTTTGTTGACCTGCGCCATATCTATCGCAATGGCATTACCGGCAATTGCCAGTTTCAGCGCCTTATCCAGTGCCTCAGGAATCCCTACACTGGTGGCAAAATCATTGGCGGTTCCTAATGGCAAAATTCCCAGCGCGGGTATGTCATCCCCCTCACACTGAATCAACGCCGTAGAAACTTCATTAATGGTGCCATCGCCACCACCGGCAATCACCGTTGCGACGCCCAACTTCCGGGCCTCCTCTACAAATCGTGCGGCATCACCTTTCTCCCAGGTGACCCGCACATGGATCGTCATTCCTTCCTCACGCAACAGCATAATTGCTTCGCGCAAGGGTAGATTGTCAGTACTTTTGCCATTAAGAATCAGTAAGCTGGCGGGAAATTCTGCCATGATCGTATGTGCCTTTATGATTGGTCTGTAGATAGTGTAGAGCAGAAAACAAAAGGTGGAGTCAGAACAGGATGAAAGTCGGAGGATAAAAAGTCAGTTCAAGTATGGAGGATTCAGTGGTTACCACCAGGAGCTTGCAATGGGGACAGCGAATACTAACGGCTGCCACCTATAAATTTCAAAAAAGAGCATATACCTAATATTCAACTAAACAGTGGCATCTTCAATATAATATATTAAAGCCCCCATGGAGTTACCCTGAAGGGCCTCAATGTCCGTAATTCCTACTTATGTAGGAAATGTTGTACAGAACATTTATTATAATCCTATTCAATTATAATAATCATGCCATTATTATATTTAAACACTAGAGAGTGTCGTTGGTATTTAATGGGGGAAGGTGAGATGAAAAAGATAGCTGCTATATCATTAATTAGTATTTTTCTTATATCTGGTTGTGCTGTGCATAATGATGAAACAAGTATCGGTAAATTTGGTCTTGCATATAAAAGTAATATTCAGCGTAAACTCGATAACCAATACTACACCGAAGCCGAAGCTTCTTTAGCCAGGGGCAGAATATCTGGTGCAGAAAATATAGTAAAAAATGATGCAGCCCATTTCTGTGTTACTCAGGGCAAAAAAATGCAGATAGTTGACCTGAAGACAGAAGGTGCAGGATTACATGGCGTCGCTCGTCTGACATTCAAATGTGGAGAGTGAGAATATTTTTTGGTAAGCGTCAAACATGCGCGTTCTGGCTGTGCGTAGCCGGAACCTGGGCGAGCACGATACCGTTACGTGAAAGGCATTGTGCTATGAAGGGGGATTCTATCGATGTGGTCAATGGAAGACGGTTATCAGGGATCAATCCTTCTTTACAGCTTATGTACAAAAAATAAGCCCGTGTAAGGGAGATTACACAGGCTAAGGAGGTGGTTCCTGGTACAGCTAGCATTTTATGGATTATGTTTTTCAGCGAAACGGATGATAACCTTAATAAATGCAGCTGTATGTGATCGGTTTCTAAGAATTTTCCATCCGGGAAAAATAATCGAAATTAATCACTTACCGTGGGGGTTACGCGTGGTTTCCCCGGAGAAATTACGCATTAGCAGCGCGTAATTTAGCTCAAGATCCTGCGGGACCGGGAGCCACACAGTATAACCATCGCCTGGTGCGACCGGCATAGCTTCGCCTTTGGCGTTTTCCATGTGCTCAAGGGTAAAGTTAATGTTGCCTTGCGGCGTCATCAGCTCAAGACTGTCGCCAACGGAGAATTTATTTTTCACCGCTACCGCTGCGAGGTCCCCCTTGCGCTCACCGGTAAACTCACCAACAAACTGCTGGCGGTCAGAAACTGAATAACCGTATTCGTAGTTCTGATAATCGTCGTGAGTATGACGACGCAGGAAACCTTCGGTATAGCCACGATGCGCCAGACCTTCCAGAGTTTCCAGCAGGCTGGTATCGAACGGTTTTCCCGCAGCGGCGTCATCGATAGCTTTGCGGTAAACCTGTGCGGTGCGTGCGCAATAGTAGAAAGATTTGGTACGACCTTCGATTTTCAGCGAATGCACGCCCATTTTGGTCAGGCGTTCTACATGGGCGATGGCGCGCAGATCTTTCGAGTTCATGATGTAAGTGCCGTGCTCATCTTCAAACGCGGTCATATACTCGCCCGGACGCTGGGCTTCTTCGATCATAAACACTTTGTCGGTTGGCGCGCCGATACCCAGCGTCGGCTCAACATTTTGCACCGGAATCGGCTCGTACTTGTGTACGATGTTGCCAACGTCATCTTCTTTCCCTTCCTGGACGTTGTACTCCCAGCGGCAGGCGTTGGTGCAGGTGCCCTGGTTCGGGTCGCGCTTGTTGATATAGCCAGAGAGCAGGCAGCGACCGGAGTAGGCCATGCACAGTGCGCCGTGAACGAAGATCTCGATCTCCATATCCGGCACCTGATTATGGATCTCTTCAATCTCTTCCAGCGACAGCTCGCGAGAGAGGATCACGCGGGTCAGTCCCATTTGCTGCCAGAATTTCACCGTCGCCCAGTTCACGGCGTTAGCCTGCACCGAGAGGTGGATCGGCATTTCTGGGAAGTGCTCACGCACCAGCATAATCAGCCCTGGATCGGACATAATCAGCGCATCCGGCCCCATTTCCACCACCGGTTTCAGGTCACGGATAAAGGTTTTCAGCTTGGCGTTGTGTGGTGCAATGTTGACCACGACATAAAACTTTTTCCCCAGCGCGTGGGCTTCATTGATGCCGAGCTGAAGATTTTCGTGGTTGAATTCGTTGTTGCGCACACGTAGGGAGTAACGCGGCTGGCCCGCATAAACAGCATCTGCGCCATAAGCGAAAGCGTAACGCATATTTTTCAGCGTTCCCGCCGGGGAAAGGAGTTCCGGTTTAAACATAATTCTCTCGTTCTGATGACAGGTCAGATCCGCTTCACCTGATGAAGCGGTTAGGGGAGGCCCCCACTTTAAGGGCGGGCATTGTAGCGCTGTAGGGGGGATCTGGTAAAGCGCCGGACGCCAACAACCCACGCCCGGCATCGTAATTACGTATTGTCTTTCACCGTCTGGCTTGTGCCATTGGCTTTAACGGAGGCAATTCCGGTTTCACGAGATTGCGCGGTGGCGTACATCTGGCTGGAGCCGATAATTTGATGATTAGCGGCTTTCAGATTGAAATAGAATTTGCCGTTGCTTGCCGTTTTTTTCTCATAGCGCTCTTCTTGCGGGCTGTTGCTACGCACCGACGCGATGCCCTTTTCCGCAGAGGCTTTTGAGGTATACAGCTCGCTGGTGAGGATAGTCTCACCATTGCCCGCTTTTAGCACAAACCGGAACTGATTATCACTGCTCTTACTGAGTTCAAACCAACCAGCCATAATGACTCCTTGATTGAAATTGCTTATCGAAAACAGCATCTAAAGGTGCTGTTTACTGATTAAAGTATGAGCGATTTTCTGATGCCTGCCAGGGCGGAGAGATAATGTCAGTTTGCTGACCATGCGTGGAATAATGTTGCCGGATCGGGTCTGAACGCCATCTCCGGCTAACAAAGTAATGTCGCTAAAACTAAACGATGCGGCAGGCGTCGGCTTCCCAGCGGTAACCAACGCCGTAAACGGCGCGGATAAATGACTGTTCGGCGTCGAGAGATTCCAGCTTGCGGCGCAGATTTTTAATGTGGCTGTCAATGGTGCGGTCGGTTACTACGCGGTAGTCGTCATAAAGATGATTGAGCAATTGCTCGCGGGAGAACACTTTTCCTGGTTCGTGAGAGAGCGTTTTAAGCAGACGAAATTCCGCAGGCGTCAGGTCAAGCATTTTACCGCGCCATGAAGCCTGAAAACGACCTTCGTCGATAATCAACGGGCTTTCGGCATCCTGTTGCTGAAGTTCGCGTTGCGGTTTACAACGGCGCAAAATGGTTTTGACACGCGCTACCACTTCCCGTGGGCTGTACGGCTTGCAGATGTAGTCATCGGCGCCAATCTCCAGCCCCAGCAGGCGGTCGATCTCTTCGATTTTTGCCGTCACCATCACGATCGGAACATCGGAAAAACGACGAATTTCCCGGCATAATGTCAGGCCATCGGTGCCAGGGAGCATCAGATCCAACAGGATCAGATCCGGTGGTGTCTGGCGCACATACGCCAGTACCTGATCGCCGTGGCTGATAAGCGTCGGCGCATAGCTCGCAGCACGCAGATAATCAATGAGCAACTGCCCCAGCTTCGGTTCATCTTCCACGATCAAAATACGCGGTGTGTTTTCGTCGATTGGTAACTCGGTCATACTTCTCTCTGTAAATCCCGTTCCAGCGGTAACTCTACTGTAATGCTTACCCCGCCAAAAGGCGAATGGGCGGCAATAATGCGGCCATTATGGGCTTCAACAATGTTCAGGCAAATCGCCAGCCCCAGCCCGGAACCGCCGCTGGCGCGGTTGCGGGAACCTTCGGTGCGATAAAAACGTTCAAACAATTTTTGTAGCTGATCGTCACTGACACCTGGCGCACTGTCGGCAAAGGTCAGGCGCACCGTTTTGTCGTGCTGCTCGGCAGAGATTTTCAGGCTGCCGCCGCTGTCAGTGTAGCGCAGGCTGTTTTCCAGTAAGTTATTGAATAACTGCATTAAACGGTCGCGATCGCCAAATACGGTGATACTGTCTGGCAGGGAAAATTGCAGTTTCAGGCCACGGCTGGCGAATCGTTCGCGAAATGCGCCGCCCGCCACTTCCAGCAGTGGGATCAAATCTACCGGTGCTTTTTGATAGGCGAGAGCGCCTTCATCAGACATCGACAACTGATGAAGATCGTCAACCAGTTTGGTCAGTGTACCGACCTCCGCCTGTAAAGACGCCACCGTCTCCGGCGTGAATTTGCGCACGCCATCCTGAATGGCTTCCAGTTCACCGCGCAGCACCGCTAATGGCGTACGCAGTTCGTGAGAAATATCGGCCATAAAATCGCGCCGCATTTGCTGGTTTTTCTCCAGCGTGCTGGCGAGCTGGTTGAAGTCTTGCGCCAGTTTGCCCAGTTCATCTTCACTGGTGGGCGTTACGCGGGTAGTGAAATCGCCCGCCGCCAGTTTGTGCGTGCCATCGATAAGTCGTTTTACCGGTGCCAGCAAACCGCGCGCCAGCAGAAAGGTGGCGAGCGCCGCGAGTAACGTTGCCAGGGCGACGATCAGCCAGCTGGTTTGCCGCTGTTGTTTATCGAAATTGATATCAGTATTGCGGGTCAGCCGCTCAACAGGGGAGGCAATCACCGCGCCCACTTCCGCACCGTTGACCAGAATGGGTCGCCGTGTACCGTCAGGTGGAATCGGCGCTCGCGGACCAACCAGTACTTTGTTGTTTTGATCGACCACCCAGAACTGGGTACGCCAGCCGTGCGGCGGCATACCCGGGCCGGGTTTATCTTCCGAATTATCGTGTTCAAATGAACGCAGGATCTGAAAGACAAAGCGATCGTTGTTGCGCAGGAAGCGCCAGTTACCATGCTGCGCATACTGCTCGCCAAGCGCATCACTTAACAGCTGTAATCGCTGTTCATTGCCGTGTTTGATGTAATCAATAAAGCCACGCTCAAAACTGATACGCACCGCCCAGTGCATACTGATCAGCAAGACAATGCAGGTGGCGAAAATCGCCAGAAACAGTTTGCCGGTAATACCGGGTCGCCAGAACTTCATTGCGCGCTCCTTTTTCGCCGCGAAATAGCTACATTTTGATGCGTATCGTTCGGCACTCTGGCAAAGATGAACGCCGGAAGGGCGATGATAAACGCCATGCTAAGCCAGGTGTACATAAAGACGGTTTGTGTGGTGCCGCTGTCGACGCTGACATGCTGCGAACCAAAAAGCCCCAGCAACAGCCCGGCGATGGTGACGCCGATACTCATCGACAATTGCATAATCATCGACAGCAGGCTGTTTCCGCTGCTCGCCAGATTGTCCGGGAGATCTTTCAGCGTCAGGGTGTTCATGGAGGAGAAACGGGTCGAGTTGACCATCCCTTGTAAAAACAGGACGAACGGCAAAACGTAGTACCAGCCCAACAGAGCGGTAGTCATAAACAACAGGGTGACCAGCGACAGACCCAGCGTGGTCGCTACCAGTACCCGACGATAACCAAAGCGATTCACCACCTGTACCACAATTCGCTTCATTCCCATGCTGCCAAGCACCATCGGGATCATCATCAGTCCGGCATGAAACGGCGAGAAACCGAGGCCAATTTGCAGGAAAACCGGTGTCATAAAGGGCAACATGCCACTGCCAATACGTCCGGCAAAGCTCCCCGCCAGGCCCAGCGAAAAGGTACGAGTGCGGAACAGTTTCAGACTGAACAGGGCGCGGTTGTTATTTCTGGCGTGCAGCAGATAAAGCACCAGTGCCACCACGCCAACTGCGACCAGGCCAGCAATCGCCAGCGGCGATAAACCTGTACCTTTACTGCCGTCCAGCGCCAGGGTTAATACCGCCATGCCAACCGGCAGCAATAAAAAGCCGGAAAGATCAAAGCGCCGCGTCTGCATGGTGTAGTTCGGCATTAACATCAATGTGGCGATCGCACCGATAATCCCCACCGGAATGTTGATCAAAAAGATCCAGTGCCACGACGCGTATTCTACCAGCAGACCGCCGAGCGCCGGACCGAGCAGCGGACCGACCTGACCGGGTAACGTGACAAAGGTCATCGCCGCCATATATTGCTCGCGCGGTACGATTTTCATCACCGTCAACCTGCCGACCGGCACCATCATCGCACCGCCAACGCCCTGTAACGCGCGTGCCAGCAACAGTTCGTTCAGCGTGCCGGAAAGCGCGCAAAACAGTGAACCGAGAGTAAACAGCACGATGGCGGTAAAGAAAATATTGCGCACGCCGACTTTGTCCGCCAGCCAGCCGCTGGCGGGCAGCATCACCGCCACGGTCAGCACATAAGAGACAATGACCATGTGCATATGCAACGGACTTTCCCCGAGGCTTTGCGCCATTGAGGGAAGGGCGGTGTTTACGATGGTGGTGTCCAGCGACTGCATAAAGAAGCCGAAAGCCACAATCCATAATTGCCAGCGGGTGCTGTCGGGAAGATCTGTCATTTACTCGGTTACCGTTTGTTTAGGTTTACGCGAAAAACGCAGCCGCAGACGGTCGAAAAAGAGATACACCACCGGCGTGGTATACAGCGTCAGGAGCTGGCTCATCACCAGACCGCCGACAATGGTGATCCTCAGGGGTTGCCGCAGCTCCGAGCCGTCACCGCCCGACAATACCAGCGGCAGCGCGCCAAACAGCGCCGCCAGGGTGGTCATCATAATCGGGCGAAAACGCAGCAGACAGGCCTGGAAAATAGCTTCCTGCGGCGTCAGGTTACCGTGCCGTTGGGCTTCAAGCGCAAAATCGACCATCATAATGGCGTTTTTCTTCACGATGCCGATTAATAGCATGATCCCTATCAGGGCGATTAGGCTGAACGGGGCATTGAACAGCTCCAGCGCCAACAGCGCTCCAACGCCCGCCGAGGGCAGGGTGGAGAGAATCGTCAGCGGATGTACGTAACTCTCGTAAAGGATACCCAGCACGATATACACCGTGGCGATGGCGGCGATAATCAGGATCACCTGCGAGTTCATCGTCTCCTGGAAAACCTGCGCCGTGCCGGCAAAACTGCCGCGCACCGTCGAAGGCACACCAAGCTGGGTCATTGCGCGATCGATCGCCGCACTGGCGTCCGAGAGCGATTTTCCGGTCGGCAGGTTGAACGAGATGGTCGAGGCCGCCGATAATCCCTGATGATTCACCGATAGTGGGGCATTCGCCGGTTGCCATTTAGCGAAATACGACAGCGGGATCGCTTTGCCTTCGTTATTGATAACGAACATTTTTTCCAGCGCACTGATGTCCTGGGTATAGCGCGGATCCACTTCCATCACCACTTTATACTGGTTCATCGGCTGGTAAATGGTCGAGATTTGCCGCTGACCGAAGGCGTTATTTAACAGACTGTTGGCGGCCTGTACGTCGATTCCCAGCCGTGCCATGGTGTCGCGGTCGTAAACCAGATTCATCTCCGCGCCGTTATCCTGCTGATCGGAGTTCACGTCCGCCAGTTCCGGCAACGTCGCCAGTTTTTTGCGGATTTTCGGCTCCCATTCGCGCAGTGCCGCCAGGTCGTCGGATAACAACGTGTACTGGTAGCTGGCGTTCGACTGACGCCCACCAACGCGAATATCTTGTACCGCCATCAGGAACAGATTCGCCCCCGGTTCTTTCGCCAGCTTCACGCGCAGACGGTCGATAATTTGCTGCGCCGTTTCGCTGCGTTCGTCGCGTGGCTTGAGGGTGATAAACATCATCCCACTGTTAACTCGTGAACCGCCGGTAAAGCCGGTGACATTATCCACTGCCGGATCGTCACGGATAATTTTCATGAAATCCTGCAATTTGCCGCGCATCGCCTGAAACGAAATACTCTGATCCGCCTGTATCCCACCCATCAGTACGCCGGTGTCCTGCTCCGGGAAGAAGGTTTTCGGGATCGAGATATTCAGCGCAATGGTGCCAAGCAGCACCACGCCCACCAGACGGGTATGATTGAGCACCCATTTCAGCGACTTGCCGTAGCCTTGTTGCAGGGCTACCAACATGCGGCCAAAACCACGCAGTCGCTTTTGCTCACGCGGCTTGCTGGCTTTTAGCATCCAGCCGCACATCATTGGCGTTAGCGTCAGGGAAACCAGCAACGAAATACCAATGGCGACAGAAAGCGTCACGGCAAACTCGCGTAACAGTCGGCCCGGCAATCCGCCCATCAACAGCAGCGGCAGGAACACCGCCACCAGTGACAGACTCATCGACAGCACCGTAAAGCCGACTTCGCGAGTACCTTGCAGCGCGGCCTGTAGTGGTTTCATCCCCGCTTCCAGATGACGGGCAATGTTTTCCAGCACCACAATGGCGTCATCCACCACGAAACCAGTAGCAATGGTGAGCGCCATCAGCGAAAGATTATTGAGACTGAATCCGCACAGGTACATCGCCGCAAACGTACCAATCAGCGAAACCGGCACCGCAACGGCGGGAATAATAGTGGCGCGACCCGAGCGCAGGAATAAAAAGACCACCAGAATCACCAGCGCCACCGAGATAATCAGCGTTTGCTCGACTTCTTCCAGCGAGGCGCGAATGGTGGGGGAGCGATCCTGGGCAATTTGCAGATCAATCGCCGCCGGAATGGTCTCCTGCAACTCTGGTAATTTTGCCCGGATGCTGTCTACCGTCTGGATAATATTGGCTTCCGGCAGTTTGCGGATCATCAGTAAAATAGCCGGTTTGGCGTTGGTCATCCCGGCGTTGCGCACATCCTGCACTGAGTCAGTCACCGTCGCCACATCGCCCAGACGAACCGCGCCGCCGTTGTTGTAGTGAATAATCAGCGGCTGATATTCAGCGGCGGTTTTCAGTTCATCGTTGGTCTGGATCTGCCAGCGGTGAGTGCCATCTTCCAGCGCCCCCTGCGGTTTACGCACGTTGGCATTGCTGATGGCAGTGCGTACGTCGTCCAGCGACACGCCCTGATTAAACAGCGCCTGCGGGTTCAGCCCGACGCGCACGGCGGGCAGCGAGCTGCCACCGACATCGACATCACCGACACCGTCGATTTGCGAAATCGTCGGAGCCAGCTGCGTCGAGGCGAAATCGTACAGTTCACCCTGCGAATAAGTATCGGATGTCAGCGTGAGGATCATAATTGGCGCATCCGACGGGTTCGCTTTGCGATAGGTCGGGCGGCTGGGCATCCCGCTGGGCAGCAAACTTTGTGCAGCGTTGATCGCCGCCTGCACATCACGCGCTGCGCCGTTGATATCCCGGTCAAAATCAAACTGCAAAATAATGCGCGTGCTGCCGAGCGAACTGCTGGAGGTCATTTCACTAACCCCGGCAATGCGCCCAAGTGAGCGCTCCAGCGGCGTGGCAACGGAAGACGCCATTGTCTCCGGCGACGCACCGGGCAGCGAGGCGCTGACCATAATCACCGGAAAATCGACCTGCGGCAGCGGGGCGACCGGCAGCATACGGAAACCCAGTATGCCGCACAGGGTAATGGCGACCGACAGTAAAATCGTCGCCACCGGGCGGTAAATGAAGAGGGCAAAAAACTTCACTTACGCCTCCTCTTCATGGCGAGCAAAGCGACTTTTGGTCCACAATACCAGGCGGTCGAACAGCAGATAAATCACCGGCGTGGTGAACAGCGTCAGCACCTGGCTGACAATCAGACCGCCGACCATGCCGATACCTAACGGACGACGCAGTTCCGCGCCGACCCCGGTACTCAACATCAGCGGCAGCGCGCCAAGCAGAGCCGCCAGGGTGGTCATCAGGATCGGACGAAAACGCAACAGACAAGCCTGGTAGATTGCATCGCGCGGCGACATGCCTTGCTCGCGCTCAGCAGCCAGCGCGAAGTCGATCATCATGATGGCGTTCTTCTTCACAATACCGATCAGCAAAATAATGCCGATAATCGCAATCACATCCAGTTCGCTACCGGCAATCATTAATGCCAGCAGCGCGCCGACCCCTGCGGTGGGTAGCGTCGAGAGAATGGTGATCGGGTGAATAAAGCTCTCGTACAGAATGCCGAGCACGATATACATCGCCACCACCGCCGCGACAATCAGCCAGACAGTGCTGCCCAGCGCCGACTGGAAGGCGAGGGTGCTGCCTTGGAATTGCGTGGTGATATCCACCGGCAGATTCAGCGTCTTTTCGGTGTCCATAATCGCCTGCACCGCATCGCCCAGCGAATAGTTATCCGGCACGTTAAAGGAGATGGTTGTTACCGGGAACTGATCCAGATGGTTGATGGAAAGCGGCGCAAAACGCTGCTCAATTTTGGCAATTGAGCTTAACGGCACCACGCCACCGTCGCTGCTGGTCAGGCGAATGGTATCCAGCGCCGCGAGGCCTGGGGTATTTTCGGTATTGTGCTCCAGCACCACGCGATACTGGTTAGCCTGAGTATAAATAGTGGAAATCAGTCGCTGACCAAACGCGTTGTACAGGGCGTTATCGACGTCCGCCATGCTGATCCCCAGACGGCTGGCGCTGTCGCGATCAACATTGACATACGCCACCAGCCCTTTGTCCTGCCAGTCGCTGGAGACATCAGAAAGCTGTGGCAGTTGCTGGAGTTTTTCCATCAACTGTGGCACCCAGGTACTGAGCGCATCCAGTGACGTGGCCTGCAAGGTAAACTGGTACTGGGTGCGGCTGACCTGAGTATCGATGGTCAGGTCCTGCGTTGGTTGCAGGAAGAGATCGACGCCCGGCACTTTATCTACCGCCGTTTGCAGACGGGCGATGACTTTTTGCACCCGATCATCACGTTCATCCAACGGTTTGAGGTTGATTTGTAAACGTGCACTATTCAGCGACGGGTTAGTGCCATCAACGCCAACAAATGAGGTCAGGCTTTGCACTGCCGGATCCTGCAAAATCACGTCCGCGACCTGGCGTTGTCGCTGGGCCATATTGGCAAAGGAGCTGGATTGCGGTGCCTGCAAAGTGCCCTGAATAATGCCGTTGTCCTGTACCGGGAAGAAACCTTTCGGAATGAACACCCACAGCAGCACGCTAAGCAGCAGCGTGCTGAGTGCCACGCTAAGCAGCAGCGTGCTGAGTGCCACGCTTAAGGTCAGCCACGGATGATTCAGCACTTTCGCCAGTCCACGACCATAGGCGGCGATTATCCTGTCGAACATTTTTTCCGAGGCACGGGAGAAGCGGTTCTGTTTACGCAACGACTCCTGGCTGAGCATCCGCGCGCACATCATCGGTGTCAGGGTCAGCGACACCACCGCTGAGATCAAAATCGCTACCGCCAGGGTAATAGCAAATTCGCGGAACAGTCGCCCGACGATATCGCCCATAAACAGCAGTGGGATCAACACCGCAATCAGTGAGAAGGTCAGCGAGATAATGGTAAAGCCGATTTCACCTGCGCCCTTGAGCGCCGCCGCCAACGGTTTTTCGCCTTTTTCGATATAGCGGGAAATGTTTTCGATCACCACGATGGCGTCATCGACCACGAATCCGGTGGCGATAGTTAACGCCATCAGTGTCAGGTTATTGATTGAAAAATCGAGAAACACCATAACCGCGAAAGTGCCGATTAACGACAGCGGTACAGCAACACCGGGAATGATGGTCGCCGGAATATTGCGCAAAAACAGGTAGATAATCATGACTACCAGCGCGATAGCCATCATCAATTCAAACTGAGTATCATCGACGGATGCGCGGATATTGGTGGTGCGATCGGAAAGCACTGTCACCTTCACCGATTTCGGCAGACTCTCAGTGAGCTGTGGCAGCATCTGCCGAATGCTGTCGGCGGTGGAGATAATGTTAGCACCGGGCTGGCGCTGAACATTCATCACAATGGCCTGTTCTTTGTTCGCCCACGCGCCGAGCCAGCTGTTTTCTGCACCTTGCTCTACAGTTGCTACATCGCCCAGACGAATTGGCGCGCCGTTCTGGTAGGCGATGATTAGCTGGCGATACTCTTCGGCGGATTGCATCTGGTCGTTCGCGGAAAGCGTGACCGCACGGGAAGGGCCGTCGAGGCTACCTTTTGCCGAGTTAACGTTAGCGCCGGTAATGGCGGTGCGCACGGTTTCGCTGGTCAGGCCGAGGGCGGCAATCGCCTGAGCGTTAAGTTTGACGCGAACAGCCGGACGCTGACCGCCGGAAAGCGTCACCAGGCCGACGCCGGAAATCTGCGAGATTTTCTGCGCGACGCGGGTTTCCACCATATCTTCCACTTGCGTCATCGGCATGGCGGTTGAGGTGACGGCGAGCGTCATGATCGGCGGATCTGCCGGGTTCACTTTGCTGTAAACCGGCGGGTTAGGCAGATCGCTCGGCAACAAGTTGGTCGCAGCGTTAATCGCGGCCTGCACTTCCTGCTCGGCGACATTGAGCGGTAATGTTAGCTGGAACTGCAAAGTGATAACTGACGCACCGCCGGAACTTTGCGACGACATCTGTTTCAGGCCAGACATCTGCCCGAACTGGCGTTCGAGCGGCGCGGTAACGGCAGAGGTCATGACATCCGGGCTGGCACCTGGGTAGAGCGTGACCACCTGAATGGTCGGATAGTCCACTTCCGGCAGCGCCGAAACGGGCAGGGCGCGATAACCGATAATCCCGGCGAGTAAGATCGCCACCATCAGCAGCGTGGTGGCGACAGGACGCATAATAAACAGGCGCGACGGGCCGCCTGTGCTGCTCGGGGGTAACACCTGCATCAGGAGCGTGCTCCTTTTTTCGCGTATTCGCGGCTGGTGGCTTTCTCTTCCGGAGTGGTGGCGCTCTGGGCTTCCACCACTTCCACTTTCTGACTGTCCTGAATGCCCGGCGTCACCAGATGTTTGCTGACCTTGTTTTCGCTATTCAGCACCCAGACAAAATGGCCTTCATTGCCCATTTGCAGGGCGGCTGTTGGGATCACTACGGCGTTTTGTTCGGTGTCGACTAACATGCGCGCGTTAACAAACTGATTGGGAAACAGCGCATCATCCTGATTATTAAAGCGTGCTTTCACTTTAATCGTACCGGTTGTGGCATCGATTTGGTTATCGAGGCTTAACAGCGTGCCTTCACTTAATTTCTTCGAATTGGTGCGATCCCAGGCTTCTACCATCAGCGGTTTTCCGGCTTTTTGCGCCTGCACTACAGTAGCGATATCGCTTTCCGGCAGGGTAAAGACTAAATCGATAGGATGCGTCTGGGTGATCACCACAATTCCGGTGGTATCACCACTGGAGATTTGGTTACCAACATCAACTTGCTTGAGACCAACGCGACCATCGACTGGTGCGGTGATGCGGCTCCAGTCGAGTTGCAACTGCGCGCTGGCGACGCTTGCTTCATCAGCCTTAATGGTGCCTTCGGTTTCACTGACCAGCGCCTGTTGGGCATCCAGCTCCTGACGGGAGACGAGATTGGTTTTTGCCAGTTGCTGATAACGCGCCAGATCACGGCGGGCGTTAGCAAGCGTGGCTTTATCTTTTGCCAGTTGGCCCTGGGTTTGTGCTAATGCAACTTTGAACTGGCTGGGGTCAATTTCTGCCAGTAAATCGCCTGCTTTGACCTGCTGGCCTTCCTGGAAATGTAACGCCATCAGTTGACCGTCCACGCGGCTGCGCACCGTAACAGTATTAGCGGCGGTAATGGTGCCAAGCCCGGTG
>NZ_JBQZXE010000081.1:0-16828 GCF_053555855.1 Shigella sp. SIG3 | reverse complement strand
CAGAGTTGAATGCCGGAACCCGGGTTCTTGAAAATGCATTGGTGCCTCCAATGGGCGAAAGCACGGTTAAATTGCCTTCTGATGCAGGAAGCAATATTACTTACCGAACAATAAATGATTATGGCGCACTTACCCCCAAAATGACGGGCGTAATGGAATAACGCAGGGGGAATTTTTCGCCTGAATAAAAAGAATTGACTGCCGGGTGATTTTAAACCGGAGGAATAATGTCATATCTGAATTTAAGACTTTACCAGCGAAACACACAATGCTTGCATATTCGTAAGCATCGTTTGGCTGGTTTTTTTGTCCGACTCGTTGTCGCCTGTGCTTTTGCCGCACAGGCACCTTTGTCATCTGCCGACCTCTATTTTAATCTGCGCTTTTTAGCGGATGATCCCCAGGCTGTGGCCGATTTATCGCGTTTTGAAAATGGGCAAGAATTACCGCCAGGGACGTATCGCGTCGATATCTATTTGAATAATGGTTATATGGCAACGCGTGATGTCACATTTAATACGGGCGACAGTGAACAAGGGATTGTTCCCTGCCTGACACGCGCGCAACTCGCCAGTATGGGGCTGAATACGGCTTCTGTCGCCGGTATGAATCTGCTGGCGGATGATGCCTGTGTGCCATTAACCACAATGGTCCAGGACGCTACTGCGCATCTGGATGTTGGTCAGCAGCGACTGAACCTGACGATCCCTCAGGCATTTATGAGTAATCGCGCGCGTGGTTATATTCCTCCTGAGTTATGGGATCCCGGTATTAATGCCGGATTGCTCAATTATAATTTCAGCGGAAATAGTGTACAGAATCGGATTGGGGGTAACAGCCATTATGCATATTTAAACCTACAGAGTGGGTTAAATATTGGTGCGTGGCGTTTACGCGACAATACCACCTGGAGTTATAACAGTAGCGACAGTTCATCAGGTAGCAAAAATAAATGGCAGCATATCATTACCTGGATTGAGCGAGACATAATTCCTTTACGTTCCCGGCTGACGTTGGGTGATGGTTATACCCAGGGCGATATTTTCGATGGTATTAACTTTCGCGGCGCACAATTGGCCTCAGATGACAATATGTTACCCGATAGCCAAAGAGGATTTGCCCCGGTGATCCACGGTATTGCTCATGGTACTGCACAGGTCACTATTAAACAAAATGGATATGGCATTTATAATAGTACGGTGCCACCGGGGCCTTTTACCATCAACGATATCTATGCCGCAGGTAATAGTGGTGACTTGCAGGTAACGATCAAAGAGGCTGACGGCAGCACGCAGATTTTTACCGTACCCTATTCGTCAGTCCCGCTTTTGCAACGTGAAGGGCATACTCGTTATTCCATTATGGCAGGAGAATACCGTAGTGGAAATGCGCAGCAGGAAAAACCCCGCTTTTTCCAGAGTACATTACTCCACGGCCTTCCGGCTGGCTGGACAATATATGGTGGAACGCAACTGGCGGATCGTTATCGTGCTTTTAATTTCGGTATCGGGAAAAACATGGAGGCACTGGGCGCTCTGTCTGTGGATATGACGCAGGCTAATTCCACACTTCCCGATGACAGTCAGCATGACGGACAATCGGTGCGTTTTCTCTATAACAAATCGCTCAATGAATCAGGCACGAATATTCAGTTAGTGGGTTACCGTTATTCGACCAGCGGATATTTTAATTTCGCTGATACAACATACAGTCGAATGAATGGCTACAACATCGAAACACAGGATGGAGTTATTCAGGTTAAGCCGAAATTCACCGACTATTACAACCTCGCTTATAACAAACGCGGGAAATTACAGCTCACCGTTACTCAGCAACTCGGGCGCACATCAACACTGTATTTGAGTGGTAGCCATCAAACTTATTGGGGAACGAGTAATGTCGATGAGCAATTCCAGGCTGGATTAAATACTGCGTTCGAAGATATCAACTGGACGCTCAGCTATAGCCTGACGAAAAACGCCTGGCAAAAAGGACGGGATCAGATGTTAGCGCTTAACGTCAATATTCCTTTCAGCCACTGGCTGCGTTCTGACAGTAAATCTCAGTGGCGACATGCCAGTGCCAGCTACAGCATGTCACACGATCTCAACGGTCGGATGACCAATCTGGCTGGTGTATACGGTACGTTGCTGGAAGACAACAACCTCAGTTATAGCGTGCAAACCGGCTATGCCGGGGGAGGCGATGGTAATAGCGGAAGTACAGGCTACGCCACGCTGAATTATCGCGGTGGTTACGGCAATGCCAATATCGGTTACAGCCATAGCGATGATATTAAGCAGCTCTATTACGGAGTCAGCGGTGGGGTATTGGCTCATGCCAATGGCGTAACGCTGGGGCAGCCGTTAAACGATACGGTGGTGCTTGTTAAAGCGCCTGGCGCAAAAGATGCAAAAGTCGAAAACCAGACGGGGGTGCGTACCGACTGGCGTGGTTATGCCGTGCTGCCTTATGCCACTGAATATCGGGAAAATAGAGTGGCGCTGGATACCAATACCTTGGCTGATAACGTCGATTTAGATAACGCGGTCGCTAACGTTGTTCCCACTCGTGGGGCGATCGTGCGAGCAGAGTTTAAAGCGCGCGTTGGGATAAAACTGCTCATGACGCTAACTCACAATAATAAGCCGCTGCCGTTTGGGGCGATGGTGACATCAGAGAGTAGCCAGAGTAGCGGCATTGTTGCGGATAATGGTCAGTTTTACCTCAGCGGAATGCCTTTAGCGGGAAAAGTTCAGGTGAAATGGGGAGAAGAGGAAAATGCTCACTGTGTCGCCAATTATCAACTGCCACCAGAGAGTCAGCAGCAGTTATTAACCCAGCTATCAGCTGAATGTCGTTAAGGGGGCGTGATGAGAAACAAACCTTTTTATCTTCTGTGCGCTTTTTTGTGGCTGGCGGTAAGTCGCGTTTTGGCTGCGGATAGCACGATTACTATCCGCGGCTATGTCAGAGATAACGGCTGTAGTGTGGCCGCTGAATCAACCAATTTTACTGTTGATCTGATGGAAAACGCGGCGAAGCAATTTAACAACATTGGCGCGACGACTCCTGTCGTTCCATTTCGTATTTTGCTGTCACCCTGTTTCTGCCGTAAAAGTTGGGTTTACCGGCGTTGCAGATAGCCACAATGCCAACCTGCTTGCACTTGAAAATACGGTGTCAGCGGCTGCGGGACTGGGAATACAGCTTCTGAATGAGCAGCAAAATCAAATACCCCTTAATGCTCCATCGTCTGCGATTTCGTGGACGACCCTGACGCCGGGTAAACCAAATACGCTGAATTTTTACGCCCGGCTAATGGCGACACAGGTGCCTGTCACTGCGGGGCATATCAATGCTACGGCTACCTTCACTCTTGAATATCAGTAACTGGAGATGCTCATGAAATGGTGCAAACGTGGGTATGTATTGGCGGCAATGTTGGCGCTCGCAAGTGCGACGATACAGGCAGCCGATGTCACCATCACGGTGAACGGTAAGGTCGTCGCCAAACCGTGTACGGTTTCCACCACCAATGCCACGGTAGATCTCGGCGATCTTTATTCTTTCAGTCTTATGTCTGCCGGGGCGGCATCGGCCTGGCATGATGTTGCGCTTGAGTTGACTAATTGTCCGGTGGGAACGTCGAGGGTCACTGCCAGCTTCAGCGGGGCAGCCGACAGCACCGGATATTATAAAAACCAGGGGACCGCGCAAAACATCCAGTTAGAGCTACAGGATGACAGTGGCAACACATTGAATACTGGCGCAACCAAAACAGTTCAGGTGGATGATTCCTCACAATCAGCGCACTTCCCGTTACAGGTCAGAGCATTGACGGTAAATGGCGGAGCCACTCAGGGAACCATTCAGGCAGTGATTAGCATCACCTATACCTACAGCTGAACCCGAAGAGATAATTGTAATGAAACGAGCTATTACCCTGTTTGCTGTACTGCTGATGGGCTGGTCGGTAAATGCCTGGTCATTCGCCTGTAAAACCGCCAATGGTACCGCTATCCCTATTGGCGGTGGCAGCGCTAATGTTTATGTAAACCTTGCGCCTGTCGTGAATGTGGGGCAAAACCTGGTCGTAGATCTTTCGACGCAAATCTTTTGCCATAACGATTATCCGGAAACCATTACAGACTATGTCACACTGCAACGAGGCTCGGCTTACGGCGGCGTGTTATCTAATTTTTCCGGGACCGTAAAATATAGTGGCAGTAGCTATCCATTTCCGACCACCAGCGAAACGCCGCGGGTTGTTTATAATTCGAGAACGGATAAGCCGTGGCCGGTGGCGCTTTATTTGACGCCTGTGAGCAGTGCGGGCGGGGTGGCGATTAAAGCTGGTTCATTAATTGCCGTGCTTATTTTGCGACAGACCAACAACTATAACAGCGATGATTTTCAGTTTGTGTGGAATATTTACGCCAATAATGATGTGGTGGTGCCCACTGGCGGTTGTGATGTTTCTGCTCGTGATGTCACCGTTACTCTGCCGGACTACCCTGGTTCAGTGCCAATTCCTCTTACCGTTTATTGTGCGAAAAGCCAAAACCTGGGGTATTACCTCTCCGGCACAACCGCAGATGCGGGCAACTCGATTTTCACCAATACCGCGTCGTTTTCACCAGCGCAGGGCGTCGGCGTACAGTTGACGCGCAACGGTACGATTATTCCAACGAATAACACGGTATCGTTAGGAGCAGTAGGAACTTCGGCGGTAAGTCTGGGATTAACGGCAAATTACGCACGTACCGGAGGGCAGGTGACTGCAGGGAATGTGCAATCGATTATTGGCGTGACTTTTGTTTATCAATAAAAAAATTACAGCGCATTGCTAATGCTGGTACCTGAGGCGCTACGCTATCAGACCTACAAAACCTGCACGTTAGCCCTTTGTAGGCCAGATAAGACGCGTCAGCGTCGCATCTGGCATAAACAAAGCGCACTTTACTGGTCTGTTCCCCTCACCCTAACCCTCTCCCCGGAGGGGCGAGGGGACTGTCCGGGCACATTTTTAGACTTTAGTCATCAGTCTGAGCCTGCCATTGGCAGGCTCTGGTGTTCTTTTACGCTACCATGCTAATAATCAGCACAATAATCAGCCCAACCACGGAGTTGACCAGCTCCAGCAGACCCCAGGTTTTCAACGTGTCTTTTACTGACAGGTCAAAGTAACCTTTGAACAACCAGAAAGATGCATCATTAATGTGGGTGAGGGTGTTGGAACCCGCAGCCGTCGCCAGTACCAGCAGCGCCGGATTCACGCCAACCAGCTGACCGGTTGCTGGATCAAGGATTGCAGCACTGATAATCCCGGCGGCGGTCATCGCCGAAACGACACCCTGACCCGTCGCCAGACGAATTAGCACAGTGATCAGCCATGCCATAATGTAGGGCGAGATATTGCCGTGGGACATCAACATGCCGATGGTGTCGCCAATGCCGGTGTCGATGATGGTCTGCTTCAGCACGCCACCCGCACCGATGATCAGAATCACCATTGCAATACTCTTCACCGCGCTTTCAAAAGCGTTCATCACCCACTGCATGTCATGACCACGCGCGGTGCCAAAGAGTACGAATGCAACCACCATCGCAATAAACATCGCAATCGGCGAGGAACCAATAAAGTTAACCACTTCCCAGGCAGGGGTATCTTTTACCAGCCAGATATTGGCGATGGTGGTAGAGATCATAATGATCGCCGGGATCAGCGGCACCAGAATCGAAACGCCGAAAGAGGGCAGATTATTCATATCTACCGGTTGATCTGCTTTCAGGAATGATGGCGTTGGGCGCTCAAGATTGCCGAGGAACTTCGGCAGGATCAGACCTGCGCAGATTACACTTGGGATCGTCACCAGTACGCCATAGATATAAACCATCCCCATATCCGCGCCATAAGCATTCACCAGCGCCACCGGACCCGGCTGCGGTGGGAACAGTGAATGTGCGGTAGTGGCAGCTGCTACTGCCGGGATCGCCAGTTTCAGGAACGGAATTTTAGCTTCGGCGGCAATAACAATAACCAGCGGCGCTAACATGATAAAGGCCACTTCATAGAACATCGCCAGACCGAAAATAAGGCCGATGATAATCACCGACAGCTGAACATAGCGCAGACCTAGACGCGCCAGCAGCGTATGTGCTATCTGGTGAGCCGCGCCGGAGTCGACCATCAATTTACCGATGACCGCACCGAACACCACGATGATAGCCAGTTCTCCCAGCGTGTTGCCGAAGCCCGCTTTCATGGTGTGCAGCAGCGACATCAAATCCATGCCTGCCAGCATCCCGACGGACAGCGCCGCCACCAACAAAGCCACCATTGAATTGATTTTGAACTTCAAATTCAGTATCAGCATCAGGCCAATGCCGAATACCACCCAGAGAATGTTAAGCACATGCATAACGTTTTACCTTACTTGGTTGAACCGTTGTTATTTTGGGCGACATGTCATGCAAATTGGTCAACCATTGTTGCGATGAATGTCACATCCTCTGATCAATAACCATCGATTACCCTTTGCTGCAATTTGCAGCAACAACCATGAGAGTGAAATTCTTGTGATGTGGTTAACCAATTTCAGAGTTCGGGTTGACATGTCTTACCAAAAGGTAGAACTTATACGCCATCTCATCCGATGCAACGCCACGGCTGCGGTCTGGTTGTTCATCCGGATACCTAAACAACTCCAAGGTTCCGCGTCTCTTTGCTGTGGAACCCACTATGTGAAAGAGGAAAAATCATGGAACAGACCTGGCGCTGGTACGGCCCAAACGATCCGGTTTCTTTAGCTGATGTCCGTCAGGCGGGCGCAACTGGCGTGGTTACCGCGCTGCACCATATCCCGAACGGCGAAGTATGGTCCGTAGAAGAGATCCTCAAACGCAAGGCGATCGTTGAAGACGCAGGCCTGGTGTGGTCTGTCGTAGAAAGCGTACCAATTCACGAAGATATCAAAACCCACACTGGCAACTATGAGCAGTGGATCGCTAACTATCAGCAGACTCTGCGCAACCTGGCGCAGTGTGGCATTCGCACCGTGTGCTACAACTTCATGCCGGTGCTCGACTGGACCCGTACTGACCTCGAATACGTGCTGCCAGACGGCTCCAAAGCTCTGCGCTTCGACCAGATCGAATTCGCTGCATTCGAAATGCATATCCTGAAACGTCCAGGCGCGGAAGCGGATTACACCGAAGAAGAAATTGCTCAGGCAGCTGAACGCTTCGCCACTATGAGCGACGAAGACAAAGCGCGTCTGACGCGTAACATCATTGCCGGTCTGCCGGGCGCGGAAGAAGGGTATACCCTCGACCAGTTCCGTAAGCACCTGGAGCTGTACAAAGATATCGACAAAGCCAAACTGCGCGAAAACTTTGCCGTCTTCCTGAAAGCGATTATTCCAGTTGCTGAAGAAGTTGGCGTGCGTATGGCGGTTCACCCGGACGATCCGCCGCGCCCGATCCTCGGCTTGCCGCGCATTGTTTCCACCATTGAAGATATGCAGTGGATGGTTGATACCGTAAACAGCATGGCGAACGGTTTCACCATGTGCACCGGTTCCTACGGCGTGCGTGCTGACAACGATCTGGTTGATATGATCAAGCAGTTCGGTCCGCGTATTTACTTCACCCATCTGCGCTCCACCATGCGTGAAGATAACCCGAAAACCTTCCACGAAGCGGCGCACCTGAACGGTGACGTTGATATGTACGAAGTGGTGAAAGCGATTGTTGAAGAAGAACACCGTCGTAAAGCGGAAGGCAAAGAAGACCTGATCCCGATGCGTCCGGACCACGGTCATCAGATGCTGGACGACCTGAAGAAGAAAACCAACCCTGGTTACTCCGCAATTGGTCGTCTGAAAGGCCTGGCCGAAGTTCGCGGTGTCGAACTGGCGATCCAGCGCGCTTTCTTTAGCCGTTAATACCCACCGGCATGGCTGCGCGCCGTGCCGGTTCCTTCTTCCTTGCCGTCACTCTCTGAAGACGGATTCTGGAGTTTACGATGACTACTATTGTTGACAGCAATCTGCCGGTTGCCCGCCCGTCATGGGATCATTCTCGTCTGGAATCACGCATTGTGCATCTCGGTTGCGGGGCGTTTCACCGCGCGCACCAGGCGTTGTATACCCATCATCTGCTGGAAAGCACCGACAGCGACTGGGGCATCTGCGAAGTTAACCTGATGCCAGGCAACGACCGTATGCTGATCGAAAACCTGAAAAAACAGCAACTGCTGTACACCGTAGCGGAAAAAGGCGCAGAAAGCACCGAGCTGAAAATTATCGGTTCGATGAAAGAAGCGCTGCATCCGGAAATCGACGGCTGCGAAGGTATTCTCAACGCGATGGCGCGTCCGCAAACGGCGATTGTCTCTCTAACGGTCACGGAAAAAGGCTACTGCGCTGATGCGGCAAGCGGTCAACTGGATCTCAATAACCCGCTGATCAAGCACGATCTGGAAAACCCGACTGCGCCGAAGTCCGCGATTGGTTACATCGTCGAAGCCTTGCGTCTGCGTCGTGAAAAAGGGCTGAAAGCATTTACGGTGATGTCCTGCGATAACGTGCGTGAAAACGGTCATGTGGCGAAGGTCGCGGTACTGGGGCTGGCTCAGGCGCGTGACCCGCAACTAGCGGCATGGATTGAAGAGAACGTCACCTTCCCGTGCACCATGGTTGACCGCATCGTTCCGGCGGCGACGCCAGAAACCTTACAGGAAATTGCTGACCAGCTGGGTGTTTACGACCCATGCGCCATTGCCTGCGAACCGTTCCGTCAGTGGGTGATTGAAGATAACTTCGTTAATGGTCGCCCGGACTGGGATAAAGTGGGCGCACAGTTCGTTGCAGACGTTGTGCCGTTCGAAATGATGAAGCTGCGTATGCTGAACGGCAGCCACTCTTTCCTGGCGTACCTCGGTTACCTCGGCGGCTATGAAACCATTGCCGACACCATGACTAACCCGGATTATCGCAAAGCGGCCTTTGCCCTGATGATGCAGGAACAAGCGCCAACGCTGTCGATGCCGGAAGGTACGGACCTGAACGCCTATGCGACGCTGCTGATCGAGCGTTTCAGCAACCCGTCTCTGCGTCACCGTACCTGGCAGATTGCGATGGACGGCAGCCAGAAGTTACCGCAGCGTCTACTGGACCCGGTGCGTCTGCACCTGCAAAACGGCGGCAGCTGGCGTCACCTGACGCTGGGCGTGGCTGGCTGGATGCGTTACACCCAGGGCGTGGATGAGCAGGGTAATGCCATTGACGTGGTCGACCCGATGCTGGCCGAGTTCCAGAAGATTAACGCGCAGTATCAGGGCGCAGACCGCGTGAAAGCGCTGCTGGGCCTGAGCGGTATTTTTGCCGATGATCTGCCGCAGAATGCCGACTTTGTTGGCGCGGTGACGGCGGCATATCAGCAGCTGTGCGAACGCGGTGCGCGCGAGTGTGTGGCTGCGCTGTAACTAACTGATTACCCTACAGACTTACTGGTCAATCAAACTGATATTTGGTTGACCAGTTTTCGTTTTTTTGCCCACCTGTACGTGCCAACTTCCAGTGCTAATGGTATAGTTTGAGATTAACGGGGGCCGTAAAATTGCCCGTTGTAGGCCGGATAAGGCGTTCACGCCGCATCCGGCAAAAATTTGATTAACCGCACCTAACGGACACAACACCATGAAATCTGTCACCTCTGTGCAAAGACCTTACCAGGAAGTCGGGGCGATGATCCGCGATCTGATCATAAAGACGCCGTACAATCCTGGCGAACGGCTGCCGCCGGAGCGTGAAATTGCAGAAATGCTTGATGTCACGCGGACGGTGGTACGTGAAGCGCTGATCATGCTGGAGATCAAAGGGCTGGTGGAAGTGCGCCGGGGTGCCGGTATCTATGTGCTTGATAGCTCAGGCAGCCACAACACAGACAGTCCGGATGCCAACGTCTGCAATGATGCGGGTCCTTTTGAGCTGTTACAGGCGCGTCAGTTACTGGAAAGTAACATCGCCGAGTTTGCCGCACTGCAGGCTACCCGCGAAGATATCGTCAAAATGCGTCAGGCATTGCAACTGGAAGAGCGTGAACTGGCTTCCAGCGCGCCGGGTAGCAGCGAAAGCGGTGACATGCAGTTCCATCTCGCCATTGCTGAAGCAACGCATAACAGCATGCTGGTGGAGTTATTCCGTCAGTCCTGGCAGTGGCGGGAAAACAATCCAATGTGGATCCAGTTGCACAGCCATCTGGATGACAGCCTGTATCGCAAAGAGTGGTTGGGCGATCACAAACAGATCCTCGCCGCGTTAATCAAAAAAGATGCCCGAGCGGCGAAGCTGGCAATGTGGCAGCATCTGGAAAACGTTAAGCAACGTCTGCTGGAATTCTCGAACGTTGACGATATTTATTTTGACGGCTATCTCTTTGATTCATGGCCGCTGGATAAAGTCGACGCCTGACTTATTATAATAAGCGCAAGGGTAAACGTTCCTTGCGCTTTCTTAAATTAAGAAGTCGCAATGAGTATTACTTTGTAAATTGCAGGGTTTTGTTTAAATATCTGTATAACCTGAATATTAGTACTCATTCTTCTCAGTGGCTATTTACCAATATAATTCCATTCACCATTTTTTAATTCAAACAGTTCTGGAAGAGATGACGGTTGCAGAGTCATGCGTTTGAGTGGCGCATCTTCATCACCGGGGATAACGTTATATCCCATTTTTGAATGGATCTCCGCGGTACCAGGATAGGCTTCTATACCAATGATTGGGTCATTTCCCATCTCAATATTAGCATTAAGTAATGCGGCAAGGGCGAATCCGGAAGAATTTGCTACCCCTGAGACAGTTATTATCTGATCAATATAGATATCAATTCTTGGCTGCTCATTGGTCCATCTTTTTGCCTGAGAAGCTGGAAGGGTTGAAATATATCCTATCGTGGTTCCGGCATAACCAGGAACATTGCAACCAGGGCCTAATGTTATTTCATGAACTGTATAGTCCTCAACAGGATCGAAAGGGCTCTTCATAAATAAATTTAGCCGTAAACCTTCTGCTAACTCTGTAGCAGCATGCGCCTTTTTACATATACCACCATATATTTCGTCTAAAGCTGAGGTGATTTTCAAGTTTCGATAGAGCATACGTCCTGTTGTTGTAATACCATTGAATTCTCTGCATGTATCTGTCACATAATTAAATGGCCAGGACTGTTTTCCAATATTAAGTTTTCTAATTTCGACAACGCTTTTTCCATCGTAATTATGGTTATTGCCACGAGCAAGAGGCAGAAGATAGATATTTTCCGTATCCAGGCGTGCATATTCATATCGACGTGTTAACTCACTGTCGACTTTTGGATGATGAAGGAAGTGATTATTTGTATTGAATTGGTTATTAGCGGCATTGCTTAATGGCATAGACATAATAGTTACCTTTTATGAGTATTTAACTGATGTTTAGAAAAATAGATAAATTTTTCTGTAGTAAAAAGAGAAGTAAACAAATGACATGCATGTTTCTGTTGTAGTGATATCAACTCTACACAGTGATATTAAAGGGTAGGAAACACTATAAAGTATCAAAAAACGCTCATTTAAAATTATTTGCATGCAATTTAAAAGCATATCTTATTACTAATTGGAATTTGATGTTGCTATATTGATGTCTATATTAATAATGCCTGTGAATGGTATTTTTGATGTATTTGATATGTTATCAATTTATATTATTTACAAACTAATTGTTTCAAATAATACATGGCTGATTATGCGGAAATAAATAATTTCCCACCGGAATTAAGTAGCAGCGGTGACAAGTATTTTCATCTACGTAACTATTCGGAATATTCAGAATATACTAGCGGTTTTTTTTTGAGTTTGATGATTTTTATCAAATCATGACTTTTTTCCTGAAAAGTCAGTAGATATTCATAGGCAAGTAAGGTTTTATACTTTGCTGACAGGATTCAGGCCTGTCTCAGACTGACATGGATGTAATGAACAAAAGGGAATGGCTATGGAAAATGAGCATCAATACAGTGGTGCCCGGTGTTCAGGGCAAGCCGCATATGTTGCTAAACGTCAGGAGTGCGCAAAATGATGCGCCAATCACTTCAGGCTGTTTTACCTGAAATTTCAGGCAATAAAACGTCATTGCTGCGTAAATCGGTATGCAGCGATCTCCTTACTCTTTTTAATTCTCCTCATTCGGCATTACCGTCATTACTTGTTTCAGGCATGCCCGAGTGGCAAGTGCATAACCCGAGCGACAAACATCTCCAGAGCTGGTATTGCCGTCAGCTGCGTTCTGCACTGTTATTTCATGAGCCACGGATTGCGGCGTTGCAGGTTAATTTGAAAGAAGCGTACTGCCACACTCTGGCGATCAGCCTTGAGATAATGCTGTACCACGACGATGAACCGCTAACGTTTGATCTGGTCTGGGATAATGGCGGTTGGCGCAGTGCGACGCTTGAGAATGTCAGCTAAGCACAATCTCCAGCTCGCGCAGTTCACGCCAGAAGCGTTCGGCAACTGGATTCATGCGGGTATTCATCCGGTATGCGTAGGCCTGAATCGGGATCACCTGTTCGTCCCGATTCAGCACAACGAGCTGCCCGCTGCGAATTTCTTGTTGGATGGCATACTCCGGCAGCCAGGCAATCCCACAGCCGTCGAGGGCAACCTGCTTTAAAAGCTCGCTCATCGAAGAGACAAAAAAGGCGCTGAAACTTAACTCACTGTGGCGCGTCAGGGTGCGATTAATCAATCGCCCCATGTAGGAGTTGCGGCTGTAATTCAGTAACGGAAAGTGTGGCTGCGCGAGGTTAAAAAGTGCTTCTCCGTGTTCGTCACTGGCGCAGACAGGGAACAATTGAGATTCAAATAAGCGAATGTGGTCAAACGGCGCTTCCAGCAAATCTTCGTCGTGAAAGGAAAAAATACAGTCACTTTGCCCTTCACGCAGTTTATCGACCGCTTCATCGACATCAATGGCTTCAATTGCCCAAGTAAAGAGCGGCGGCATCTGGCTGATAATGGACGGTAACAGACCGAGGGAAAGAGAGTGTGCAGCGGCTATCTTGATTTTACGTTGCGCGTAATCGCTGCCGCCACGCAGCTCTGCAAGGTTGCTTTCTAACTGTTGCAACAGATGGCGGATCTGCGAATGGAAGATTTTCCCTTGTTCTGAGAGTTGCAGTGGCGTCACCTGGCGGTTAAACAATTCAACGCCAATCGCCTGTTCCAGTGCACGGATGCGGCGGCTGAATGCCGGTTGCGAGACGTTGCGACTGACTGCCGCCTGGGAAAAATTGCGGCATTTTTCCAGAGTCAGAAAATCATAAAGCCATTTGGTTTCAATATTATGCAAAACCGCACCACAGTCATCCATTACGTTTTACTCTGTCAGCCGCCCTTGGGGGCATTCTACGTCCATTAGGGCGGCTGACAACCGTTTAAGCCGTTTCAAACGTTCCTTTCACGCAGGCTTTGCCGTCTTTGACCATCAGTTTGCCGCGAGCGTATACCTGCTCAATGCGCAATTCTGGCGTCATGACCAGTAAGTCTGCGTCATTGCCTGGCAGAATTTCGCCTTTCCCGCTCATGTTAAGGAAACCGGCTACGCTACTGGTGAGCGGGCGCAGGGCATCGCTGATACTGAAATCATAGTCTTTGACCAGCACCTGCACGGTTTCCAGCAACGTTTCAAAACCTGCAACACCGATATGGGTTAAATTCCCTTCGTCATCGAAGAACGGCTGGCTACCGTTGCCGTCGGAGCTGAGGGTGACGCGTGCCAGCAGAATACCCGCCTGAACGGCGCGGGCAATACCTTCGGCAGGGGCGACCGGTTCGTCAATGCTGCTGGTGATATCGATGGTGCCGCCTTTGCGCGCGAACTCCAGCGCCTGCTCAAACAACGGTACGTTGCGGTTAACGTGGGTCGGCAGCAGCTTGCTGATCGGCACATCGCAGTTTTCCAGCAGGTCATAAATAGGCTTTAACGCCTTTTTACTGTCGCCCATGTGGAACAGGGTGACGCCAGGTTTACCGCCGAGCAAACCGCCAACGCGGGATTCTGCCGCCATATTAGCCAGGTGATAAACGTCCGGTGCGGCAGAACGGTGATCAGAGATGGCGCATTTCACGCCAATCACACGATCGATAATCGCCACGTCTTTTTCCACGGAACCCGTAATAGTGCGGGAAGGGACATGATAAGCGCCGGTCAGCATCCAGGCGCTGATGCCTTCTTCATTGAGCGCACGGGTCTTGGCGAGCAGGGATTCCAGGTGGCGAGAGATAGAGTCGGTGCCCAGCAGACCAACCACTGACGTGACGCCCGCTTCCGTCAGGCGACTTAGCGCCACTTCCGGCGTGCGCGTCGTGGGACCTGCTTCGCCGCCACCGCCAATCAAATGGACGTGTTGATCAATAAAACCTGGGCAGAGGATCTGCCCGCTGAGATCGACAACCGTGCAGTTCGGTACAATGTCAGAAGGGATATTGCTGGCAACGGCGATAATTTTGCCGTTAGCGACGAGGACATCGCAAATTCCCCGATCTTCCGGCGCATACAAATGCGCTCCCTGCAGCAGGGTAAAACCGGCTGCGGTATAATCAATCATGGTAACTCCTTGTTAAACAATAAGCTGCATAACCCAGATCGACAGCAATGCGTTAATCACGCAGACCGTAATGATATGCGGGTAATATTTGGCATTCACTTCGGCTGTCCCCAGGCAGCGACCGACATTTTGCACCGGGTTGCCCATTAAATACATTGCGGGCAGTAAAACGGTGACATCGTGGCCGGTTAATGCGTCAGCGGTTGCCAGACTGGCGGCAACACCGACTGCGCCGCCCATACTCATTAATGCGGCTAAAAGGACGGTTGCCGCTTCACCGGGTAATCCCCACAGCGCCATTACGGGTTCACAGATATGCCCCACCCAGTCGAGCAGGCCGGTAATTTTCAGCGCCTGAATGATGACAAACGCCATCACCACGTTTGGCAGCAGGTTGGTCGTGGCGATAGTAAAGCCACGGCGCGCGCCATCGATAAACATATCCATGACGTTTTTGCGGACCTGAGTTGTCATGCTTGCGCTCCTTGCGTTGGGTTGCGACGTTCTTCGAAGTTAAGCCAGACGCGCAAAATGTTGGCTCCGACAAATTTAAACACCAGGATGACGGCTAAAGGTACGATTACGGACGTGCCCAGAAAGGCAAACACCGCGACGCCGGAAGAGAAGTAGTTGGTGATGATGGCGCTACCGCTGGTTTGATATGCGGCGAAAATCACTTTATCGCGTTCGGTAATTTCACCTTCCTGCGCCAGCTCTTTGGTCATACCGGCGGCGGCATCCGTGTTTTGCAGGTTAGCGATCAGTGCCAGCGAGCAGATCCCTGGAATGCCCAACAACGGTTTTAGCACAGGTGTCATTAACTGCTGCGCGGCGCGTAATCCACCAAGACCATCGGTAATTGAAATAATCCCCAGAGAGAGAATGACTGACGGTGCCAGCTCCAGCGCAAAGAGAAAGCCATCTTTAGCCCCCGCGCCACCCACCCCGCGAAATGAGGTGGTGGCTCCATTCGCACCAGGCAGTTGCCCAAACGATCCGTTCAGAACGGAAAAATCAAAAACGCGCCACCAGCTGTCTGTTCCGGAAAAAACACCGGAAAAAAAGATTATGGTGAGAAAAAAAGCCAGATACCCTTTAATGCCCACTTTTTCTGTCGCCAGCTCCCCGGCTACAGCATCCCCTTGTTGTGTCATAACAATCCCCATTGTTTTTTGTGTTTGTGTGTTGCTTGAGCCAGGAAAATTCCTGGAACTGAAAAACCTTATCAGCCATGTGGGTATGGGGAAAATGCAAGTATGTTTCTGGCTATGCGTTTTTTGCATAGGGGAAAAATTACGCTGTGTGGAAAAGGTTCTGCGCAGGATTGAGTTGCAGAAAATTCATAAACCCAGTGACAATGACATTAGTAAATAAAAACAGAAAATCCAGGGACGAAAACGCGATGGCAAAGTACAACGAAAAAGAGCTGGCGGATACGAGCAAGTTTTTAAGTTTTGTCCTCCGACACAAACCGGAGGCGATTGGTATCGTACTGGACCGTGAAGGATGGGCGGATATCAATAAGCTCATACTTTGTGCCCAAAAAGCGGGCAAGCGATTAACCCGTGCATTGCTGGATACCGTGGTCGCAACCAGCGATAAAAAGCGTTTTAGTTATTCCAGTGATGGTAGGTGCATCCGCGCGGTTCAGGGGCATTCGACTTCGCAGGTCGCTATTTCCTTTGCCGAAAAAACACCGCCACAGTTTCTCTACCACGGTACGGCAAGCCGTTTCCTTGACGAGATAAAAAAACAGGGGCTGATTGCAGGGGATCGTCATTACGTGCATCTCTCTGCTGATGAAGCAACGGCACGCAAAGTGGGAGCAAGACACGGATCGCCGGTTGTCTTAACCGTCAAAGCACAGGAAATGGCGAAACGAGGCATCCCTTTCTGGCAAGCGGAAAACGGGGTCTGGCTGACATCAACGGTTGCTGTTGAGTTTCTTGAGTGGTCGTTTATGCCGACTGGGGTACAAAAACAATAAATTCAATATATTGCAGGGGTTATATAGGCCTGGTAAGCGCAGCACATCCGGCAATGTAGCGTTTGTTATCAGTCTGAAGGGATACCCTCGTAAAAGGGTATCCTTTAATAACAACTGCTGAAATTAAAGTGATTTACGGCAGGCGGTCAGTTGGGGGCTGGAATCAGCGTCGCTTCCGGTCATACC
>NZ_JBQZXE010000080.1:0-17109 GCF_053555855.1 Shigella sp. SIG3 | reverse complement strand
CGTATCAACTCAATAACTTATGAATTTAGCCAAAGCTATGTTTAGTGTATTTTTAATAATCAGACATAGCTTAGGCTATATTATCTCTTCCCTTATTTGTTATTTATTTTAACGTTTCATTGATATATAAACATAAATGAAAATCGTTATCAATAAAGCAATGAAATAATATATTCCAACAGTTGTTTTATATTCTCAAAATATGTTAAGGTTGCGCCCTCATTTGGGGAGTAGCCGATTTCCAGATTCCGGAAATGTACGTGTCAACATACTCGTTGCAAAACGTGGCACGTACGGACTGAAGACTTTCAGTCAGGCGAGACCATATGCACATCAATCGCTATGCCTGCATGAACGCGAAAACCCATCGCGGCTTGTTGTTCATGTATGCATGTTTGCTGGGGGCGATGATGTGTTTTATGGATACCCCGGTCAGGACGTTGTCATGAATATCACTGCTACTGTTCTTCTTGCGTTTGGTATGTCGATGGATGCATTTGCTGCATCAATCGGTAAAGGTGCCCCCCTCCATAAACCGAAATTTTCTGAAGCATTGCGAACCGGCCTTATTTTTGGTGCCGTCGAAACCCTGACGCCGCTGATCGGCTGGGGAATGGGCATGTTAGCCAGCCGGTTTGTCCTTGAATGGAATCACTGGATTGCGTTTGTGCTGCTGATATTCCTCGGCGGGCGAATGATTATTGAGGGTTTTCGTGGCTCAGATGATGAAGATGAAGAGCCGCGCCGTCGGCACGGTTTCTGGCTACTGGTAACCACCGCGATTGCCACCAGCCTGGATGCCATGGCTGTGGGTGTTGGTCTTGCTTTCCTTCAGGTCAACATTATCGCGACCGCATTGGCCATTGGTTGTGCAACCTTGATTATGTCGACATTAGGGATGATGGTTGGTCGCTTTATCGGCTCAATTATTGGGAAAAAAGCGGAAATTCTCGGCGGGCTGGTGCTGATCGGCATCGGCGTCCAGATCCTCTGGACGCACTTCCACGGTTAATAAGAACGCTGCCAGAGGTGAATATTAAAGTCCGTCTGGCAGTCGAACACTTCTTTTGCTGCCAGTGTTTGCCAGACTTCTGGCTTCGCACGCCAGGCAAACGGCGTCATCTGCAATAATGCGACGGCTTCATCACCGCGAAGACGCATCGGATAACACAACTCCGCACTCTGCTGTAATGTAAAACCTTCCAGTTGTTCTGCATGAGGTGCATGAAGATGTACTTCATTGTAAATCAGCCCCTTCAGCTCCATCAAATGTCGCGGTCCCGGCGTGGCAGTAATGACCCAGCCGCCGGGCTTCACTACTCGTGCTAATTCTTCTGCTTTACACGGCGCGTAAATACGTATTATGGCGTCCATACTGGTATCGGAAAACGGCAAACGGTGGCTGGAAGCGACACAAAGAGTGACCTGCGGATAGCGTTTCGCCGCCGCTTTTATCGCTACCTTCGAGACATCCAGGCCAAACGTGGTGATTTCGGGCAACGCATCGGCAAATGCGTGTGTGTAATACCCTTCACCACAGCCAATATCCAGCACCGCCGTGGCCTTTTCATCAAGCCGTTCCCGCAGTTGGGCGACAATTGCATCACGCAGCGGCTGATAATGTCCGGCATCTAAGAATGCGCGGCGTGCTTGCATCATTTCCGCGCTGTCGCCCGGATCACGAGACCGTTTATGCTGAACGGGCAGCAGATTGACATACCCTTCTTTCGCCATATCAAACTGATGTCGTTGGGGACAGATATAGCTGTTTTTTTCACGCGAAAGAGGCTGATGGCAAAGTGGACAGGAAAACGACATGACAACTCCGGCAGGATACTAAAGGCCGCAAGTGTAACGCGAATCACGTGGCTGGCAAATATCCGAACGCCAGGAGCGAAGATAAAGCATAGTAAAAAGCCTCGCATTCGACGAGGCTTTATAGCGAGATTGAAGCGTATTCACACTTCAGATCAGTGGATTCGATCAGATAGCTGTTACGTTAACAGCTGCCGGACCTTTCTGGCCGTCCTGAATTTCGAACTCAACGTTCTGACCTTCAGCCAGAGTTTTGAAGCCATTACCCTGGATAGCGGAGAAGTGTACGAACACATCTTTGCTGCCATCAGCCGGAGTAATGAAGCCAAAACCTTTAGACTCGTTGAACCACTTAACCTGACCTTTAATCTTTGCCATTTGAAAAATTCCTTAGATTGTTTTCTTCGCCCGCAGGCATAACATAGATAAAACTGACACATTACTGCATGAGGCACCAATATAAGGCTCGGCAGAGAAGCGGTATTCAACGTCAACGTGTTTACCTAGGACTTCTTTACTGAAAATGCCACACATAAACAGAACTGTACCTCGTTTAACCCGAAATCTTTTATCACATACAACGTTAATTATGGCAAGCCATTTTTAAACATGTCTCGATCAGACGCACAAATCTCGATACGTCTTCCACTTTTTTTGCACACTTATGCAACGGAATACGCGCCGATATATCATTGTGCTTAACCTTGCCAGTTCAGGCAGATACTTAAACTGGCGTAGTTTCTAACATAGTTCAATAAGTTCAGTTGTTCCAGGCCAGAGGGAGAAGTTATTACATAGTGCGTGCAATATCACATTTTCTGCTATGCAATGAATAAAAAGTTATATCACTTTTTCTCATAAAACAGTCAGTTAACGGCTATCAATTACCCTAAAGAGAAGTCAATCCCCAAAGGGATTGTAAATTTAAAATAAGAAAAATTGATGAGTGAGCAAAAAAATCAAGAGAGAAACGTTTCGCTAATAAATAATACCACGCTTAATCACAAATCTGATGTAAACATCCTAATAAATTAATGAGGAAAATATCTTTTTCTGATATCCCGTTACGCAAATAAATAATATGATAATTATTTGAAGTCAGACCAGAGTTTTAATTTGAAGCAGTTGCACCATGACAGTGCGTATAATCAGGATGAATTGAGTAACCCTTCAACGACGGGGTTACTCAAGATTGAGGAAGGATTATCGTTCGGCGACCAGGCGAATAATATCTTCGTCATCAACCGATTTTTGACTCTCAATGGTCTTTTTATCTGCTTTCTCTGGTTCGTTTGCTTCGCACAAACGACGTAACAGTGCATTTTGACGTTTTTGCTGATCCAGCAACGCCTCAAGCAGTTCAATCTGTTCGTTAGTCCGTGAACTGGCACGATTGATAAAAAACCACAAGATGAGCCCGATAAGAAGAACCACCACCGATACAACCAAAGACGCAATGTTCATCACGCCTGAATTTACAACTTCGTTCATTTCACCACCTCTGAGTAGAGGCGCTATTCTACCACTGCTGGAGAGGAAGAAAATCTAGTGCTGAAAAAATGATATCACCACGGGATAAACTGGTTAATGGCACAAATTCCGCTGAAAAATTGTACATCCTGATCGCACATCATGTTGAATACCTGCGCCCAAAGCAGCAAGCAAGCCAACACCACGACAACCAGAACGACCCATCGAAACTTTTTCACTCCAATCTCCGCTTCACCTACCTTATGTCATTAAACTAGCATGCGTTAGTTAAACAGCGCCTAACTATGTCGATATTCGTGCTTTTTCGGAATGAGTAGCTTGCTTCAGCGCATATTGCCGCTACGATTAAGCGAACATAAAAAGAGAAGAGATTGTAATGCGATTCATCATTCGCACAGTTATGCTGATAGCACTGGTATGGATAGGATTATTACTCAGCGGATATGGCGTTTTGATTGGAAGCAAAGAGAATGCCGCAGGATTAGGTTTGCAATGTACCTATCTGACGGCCAGAGGCACCAGCACGGTACAATACTTGCACACTAAAAGTGGTTTCTTGGGGATAACAGATTGCCCACTGTTACGTAAAAGCAATATCGTGGTCGATAATGGTTAAGGGTAATAAATAACCAGATTCTCACTCATGAGTAAAATATTCTTATAGCAAGCGCGTTTAATATAACGCACCTTCAACTTTATTTTTCTCATGCTAAATAAAGAACCTGTCTGTTTGATATTCCGACAGGTTCTTACTCTCATCAGAACGGATAGTCGTGATAACCCATTTGGGCAGAAATTTTGCGCGCTGCGGTATGCAACATTGCGACATATTCCTGTAAACGCTCTTCAGAGAAACGCAACGTCGGGAAGGAGATGCTCAAACCGGCAATGACCACGCCAAAGCGATCAAATACCGGTACCGCAATGCATCGCAGCCCTTCTTCCTGCTCTTCGTTATCTTCGCCATACCCCTGCTCGCGCACCTGGTCCAGAACGGGTAATAACGCTTCTGTACTGGTGATGGTCCGCTCGGTACTGCGTTTATACTCCACGCCCTCAAGAATTTGCTTCACTTCATCGCGATCGCGCCATGCCAGCAGTACCTTACCAATCGCGGTGCTGTACAGCGGATTACGACGCCCAATCCGTGAATACATGCGCAAATTGTACATAGAGTCAATTTTGTGAATGTAAACAATACTGTCTTCGTCCAGTGCGCCGAGGTGGATAGTTTCTTTGGTCAGGCGGGAGATCTCACGCATCTGGATATCTGCGCTACGAATTAAATCGACGTTTTGTAACGCGCGAGCGCCCAGTTCAAACAATTTCAGGGTCAGGGAATATTTCTCCGACTCCCCTTCCTGCGCCACATAACCTAAGGTTTTCATGGTCTGTAAAAAGCGATAAACGGTGCTTTTTGACATCATGACGCGCTGCGACAGCTCGGTTATCCCTATTTCGCGCTCTTCACCCAGCGCCTGCAAAATGCCAAAAACTTTTAGCACGGAAGATACAGAATCAGGCTGTTTATCCAGATCTGCGTTAGCCATTTATCACCTCATTGCGAGTGTTTTATAAAAATCAGAACTGTTTTTTATTATAATTTCGCACCAGGGTGGTCGCAATCCATCTTTTGCCGGTTAGTTACAATTCTGCGACATCCACCGTGAATATCAGTGCTAGAATCATACCCCTGTTGATTATTCACCAAAGATATAAAATTCCTATGCCAAAAGTTCAGGCCGACGGCCTGCCATTGCCCCAGCGATACGGTGCGATATTAACCATTGTGATTGGTATTTCGATGGCTGTCCTTGACGGCGCAATCGCCAACGTCGCCCTGCCAACAATCGCCACGGACCTTCATGCCACACCAGCCAGTTCCATCTGGGTAGTGAACGCCTATCAAATCGCCATTGTCATCTCCCTGCTCTCGTTTTCGTTTCTGGGCGATATGTTTGGCTATCGACGTATTTATAAATGCGGTCTGGTCGTTTTTCTGTTGTCTTCACTGTTCTGCGCCCTTTCTGATTCGCTGCAAATGCTCACCCTTGCGCGTGTCATACAAGGTTTCGGCGGTGCAGCGTTGATGAGCGTTAATACCGCACTTATCCGCCTGATCTATCCACAACGTTTTCTGGGGAGAGGGATGGGCATAAACTCGTTTATTGTTGCCGTCTCTTCTGCTGCCGGGCCGACAATTGCTGCAGCAATCCTCTCCATCGCATCCTGGAAATGGTTATTTTTAATCAACGTACCGTTAGGTATTATCGCCCTGCTTCTGGCGATGCGTTTTCTGCCACCCAATGGTTCTCGCGCCAGTAAACCCCGTTTCGACCTGCCCAGCGCCGTGATGAACGCGTTAACCTTCGGCCTGCTTATCACTGCGTTGAGTGGTTTCGCTCAGGGGCAATCGCTGACGTTAATTGCTGCGGAACTGGTGGTAATGGTTGTTGTTGGTATTTTCTTTATTCGCCGCCAGCTTTCTCTTCCCGTACCGCTGCTACCGGTGGATTTACTGCGTATCCCGCTGTTTTCACTTTCTATTTGCACATCTGTTTGCTCTTTCTGCGCACAAATGCTGGCAATGGTTTCCCTGCCCTTTTACCTGCAAACCGTGCTCGGGCGTAGTGAAGTCGAAACAGGTTTACTTCTGACACCGTGGCCGTTAGCAACGATGGTGATGGCTCCGCTGGCAGGCTATTTGATTGAACGCGTACATGCAGGATTGCTGGGTGCTTTAGGGTTGTTCATCATGGCTGCGGGGCTTTTTTCCCTGGTTCTGCTGCCCGCGTCACCTGCGGATATCAATATTATCTGGCCGATGATCTTATGTGGCGCTGGATTTGGCTTATTCCAGTCACCCAATAACCACACCATTATTACCTCCGCTCCGCGCGAACGTAGCGGTGGGGCCAGTGGCATGTTAGGAACGGCTCGTCTACTGGGTCAGAGTAGTGGCGCGGCGCTGGTGGCGCTGATGCTAAATCAGTTTGGTGATAATGGTACGCACGTCTCGCTGATGGCTGCGGCTATTCTGGCAGTGATTGCTGCCTGTGTCAGTGGTTTACGTATCACTCAGCCACGAGCCAGGGCATAAAAAAAGCGCGTCGATCAGGACGCGCTTTTTAGTATTTACTTCATATTACTTCAGGTATTCACCCGTACGCAGAGCTTCAATACGTTTATCCAGCGGCGGGTGAGTCATGAACAACTCACTGAGCGATTTCGACTTACCGTTAATGCAGAAAGCCATCATGCTGGTTGCTTCTTGCGGTTCATAGCTGGTTTTCAGGCGCTGCAGCGCGGCAATCATTTTCTCGCGACCAACCAGTTTTGCCGAACCGGCATCAGCATGGAATTCACGATGACGCGAGAACCACATGGTGATAATGCTCGCCAGAATACCAAACACCAGTTCCAGAACCGTTGCAACCGCAAAGTAGATCAGCGGGTTGCCGTTGCTCTCTTCACCTTCATCACGATTTCCGCCCATAAAACCCGCGGCAAGCTGCGCCAGAATACGGGAAATAAAGATAACGAAGGTGTTCACCACGCCCTGAATCAGCGTCATGGTGACCATATCACCATTGGCGATGTGGCTGATTTCGTGAGCAATTACCGCCTCGGCTTCATCCGGGCTCATGTTCTGCAGCAAACCGGTGCTGACAGCAACCAGAGAGGCATCACGGCGCGCACCGGTTGCAAAAGCGTTGATGTCCGGCGCATGGTAGATAGCCACTTGCGGCATAGCGATCCCCGCCTGACGAGCCTGGGTTGCTACAGTATTGACCAGCCAACGTTCCCTTTCGTTACGCGGTTGCTCGATCACTTCCCCGCCAACAGATCGTAATGCCATCCATTTGGACATCAGAAGCGAAACGAAGGAACCACCAAAACCGAACAGCAAGGCCATGATCATCAGCCCCTGAACGCTGCTCGACTGTATCCCTGTCAGGCTCAGTACCAGCCCGAAAACGACCATTACGGCCAGGTTCGTTAGCAGGAAGAGCGCGATTCGCATCATAATTTTCTTTTTACCTCAGTTTAACAAAACGCAATATGCGATACCCACATCGTATGGGTTACGCGACTATTTTCAAGTCTGGATAGTGCGTAAGTCACCAGAAAGACACAACTTTACATTTTGTAGCATCTGATTTACGGCATCTTGCCGCTGTTAAAAAATCAGGCACAATTTCTTGTGCCTGATTGATATTACTTGACGGGAGCGGGTTGTTCCGCGGGTCTGGCTTTTTCAAGCTTCGCCAGATCGAGTGCGATATTCACCGTCTCATCCAGATAAGGATCCGGCTCCTGGTAATCTTTCGGTAGATCATCCAGCTTCTTCAACTCCGGTTTACCTTCGCGTTTAAAGCGTTCGTTCAAACGCGCCAGACGCGTCGCATCATCTTCATTATTCTCTTTCTCACGCACAGCGTAGTTCAGAGAAACGATATTGCGCTTGTCCTTCATAGCGTTGAAGCGCGCGATATCCTTCATGATGTTCTGGAACTCAGGATCTTTCGCGATACGCGCATTATGTTCCTTCAGCAGCTCCGGTTCAAAGGCAGTTAAATCTCCTGATTTCACATAAGTCGCGGCATCGATGCTATCCCACGGCAGCGCGTTATCTTCGAATTTCTCACCCGTTTCCGTTTCTTCATTACCCGTCGGCATGATGATGTCTGGTGTTACGCCTTTACGTTGCGTACTGCCGCCGTTAACGCGATAGAATTTCTGGATCGTGTACTGCACAGAACCCAGCGCTGGCCATTCAGGACGTAACATCTGATCGTAAATACGGTTCAATGAACGGTATTGCTGAACGGTGCCTTTACCAAACGTCGGTTCACCCACAACCAGCGCACGACCGTAATCCTGCATTGCCGCGGCAAAGATTTCTGAAGCCGAAGCACTGAAACGGTCAACCAGTACCACCAGTGGGCCTTTATAGAACACCTGCCCGTCGGTATCGCTGTCTTCACGAACCTTGCCGTTGTTATCGCGGACCTGAACAATGGGACCCGCAGGAATAAACAGACCTGAGAGCGATACCGCTTCGGTCAACGCCCCACCGCCATTGCTACGCAGGTCGATGATCACACTGCTGACATTCTGTTTTTCCAGTTTCTGCAGTTGAACTTTGACATCGTCTGTCAAACCCACATAGAAGCCCGGAATATCCAGCACGCCGACTTTCTCTTTACCGACGGTCTTCACCGACATTTTAACCGCGCGGTCTTCGAGACGAATACGTTCACGGGTCAACGTTACAGTACGGGTCTTGGTCCCTTTACCAGCAGGTAAAATTTCCAGACGAACTTTACTGCCCTTCGGCCCTTTAATTAAGGCAACCACATCATCAAGACGCCAGCCAATCACGTCAACCATCGGCTTGCCTGTTTGACCAACACCGACAATTTTGTCACCAACGCTGATAGCTTTACTCTTCGCTGCCGGACCACCTGCCACCATCGAATTGATAACGGTGTAGTCATCATCCATTTGCAGCACTGCGCCAATACCTTCCAGTGACAAACTCATTTCAGTGTTGAACTGTTCGGTATTACGCGGGGAAAGATAGTTGGTATGCGGATCGATTTCACGCGCAAACGCCATCATTGCCAGCGAGAAAACATCTTCGCTGTTGGTTTGCGCCAGACGACGAATGGCAAATTTGTAGCGGCGTGTCAGGGTTTCACGAATTTCTTTATCCGTTTTTCCTGTCAGCTTCAGGCTTAACTCGTCGAATTTGACTTTACTGTCCCACTGCGCGTTCAACTCAGCCTCGTTTTTCGGCCAGGGCGCTTTGCTGCGGTCAAGGTTATAAGTGTCGTTGCCGGTGAAATCCATCGGCTTTTCCAGTACCGACAAAGCGTACTGGTAACGTTCAAAACGGCGCTTTTGCGCCAGATTGTAGAGATCGTAGAAAACGTCGAGTTTGCCTGAACGCAGTTCATCGCCTAACTCGGTTTTCTTTTTCGCGAACTGTTCAACATCGCTTGCCAGCAGCACATTGTGGCTGTAATCGAGCAGATTCAGGTAGCGGTCAAAGATTTTGGCCGAAAATGCCTGATCGAGGTCGAACTGGCGATAATGAGAACGGGTGAAGCGCGACGTTACGCGCTCACTTACCGTCGCATGCTGCGTCTCTTCCTTTAATACCGGAATTTGATCAGCACGCGTGATATCTTCTACAGCGAAGGTCTGGCCTGCTATTGCAAGCAGGCCAGCTAACGCGGTAAGCCTAAAAAACATGTTCATGCCTGGCCCGGCCTCCGTTTCAGAACACCAGGTGTTCTGCGCGCACAATCAAAGACATACCCGAATTCAGCTGGACGCGGACGCCGTCTTTGGTGATTTCTAATACGGTGGCATCCATCGCGTTTTGACCCGCTTTCACCTTCAGGGCTTGTCCGACAGTCAGAGCTGAAATGTCAGAAACCGGGGTGTGCTGTTCTTCGCGAGGTGCTTTTACTGTTTTTGGCGCTTTCTCTACCGGCTTTTGCGCACGAGGTTTACGTTCAGCGCCTTCTTTGCGGCGTGGCGTGGTCGGACGTGGCTTGCGTTCGCGGCGCGGTGCGTCTTCTTTCTCACCAGCAGCTGCGGCAGCTTCGCGTTTTTTCGCTTGCTGTTCAGCACGCTGTGCCTGAACACGCGCTTTCGCTTCTTCAAGCTGCTTGCGAGCATGCTCTACATGTTGCTCGTCCAGCTCACCGCATGGGTTGCCGTCAAGATCGACACGCGTTGCGCCGGGTTTAACACCGTAAAGATAACGCCAGCTCGAAGTGTAGAGACGTAAAGCGGATCGTAATTGCGTTTTGCTCAGGTTCATTTCCCCGGCAACACGATCGACCAAATCCTGAAAAATACCAATTTTCAGCGGACGCGCTTCACCTTCCGCACTGAAACAGTGGGGAAAACGTTCGGCGAGAAACGCGATTACTTCTTTACTGCTATTCAACTTAGGTTGATTTTCCATGAAATTTCCTGATTACAACGGACGTAGCCAACAAGCGCAGGCATGAACAGGCGTCATTATAATGACGCTACCAGTAAATGCTACGTTATCCGTTGATTATCCTGCGACGCTCGCAAAGAATTTTTTGTAATCCGTCGTTGCAAGCACTTTTTCAAGCTGTGCCACAAGCTGACGTAAGCCTTGCTCGTCCTCGTCTGTAAAGCGAGCGAAGACGGTACTATCGATGTCGAGAACACCAATAATCTGATTTTTCACCACCAGCGGCAGAACAATTTCAGAATTACTCGCCGCATCACAGGCAATATGCCCGTCAAACGCGTGAACATCCTCGATACGCTGCACTTGATTGCGGGCAACCGCTGTGCCGCACACCCCGCGCCCGACGGGTATCCGGACACAGGCAATTTTGCCCTGAAATGGTCCGAGTACCAGGGTATCGTCCTCAAGCAAATAAAAACCTGCCCAGTTAACGTCAGTGAGACGCTCGTATAACAACGCACTGGTGTTCGCAAGCGTTGCCAGAAAACTGGTTTCTCCCGCCATCAGCGCGTTAAAGTCGCGATTTAAATCCGCGTAAAATTCTGTTTTGTTCATTATTTAATCACTTGGTTGTCTTACCTGGAACTGCCAGCCTATTAAAATAAGCATTAAATGCGTTAATGCTCAAGATCATTCCCATCATGGGTTAAGATTAATGTTAATTCTTATTACATTTGGCACGTCATGGCTCTTAACACACCACAAATTACGCCGACAAAAAAGATAACAGTGAGGGCAATCGGCGAGGAACTGCCGCGTGGTGATTACCAACGTTGCCCGCAATGTGACATGCTGTTTAGCCTGCCCGAGATAAATTCTCATCAAAGTGCCTATTGTCCGCGCTGTCAGGCAAAAATTCGCGACGGGCGCGACTGGTCGCTAACGCGCCTGGCGGCAATGGCCTTCACCATGCTGTTGCTTATGCCGTTTGCCTGGGGCGAACCGCTGTTGCATATCTGGCTGTTAGGCATTCGTATTGACGCCAACGTCATGCAAGGCATCTGGCAAATGACCAAACAGGGCGATGCGATAACGGGATCAATGGTCTTTTTCTGCGTTATTGGTGCCCCCCTCATTCTGGTGTCCTCCATAGCATATTTATGGTTTGGTAACCGACTGGGAATGAATTTACGTCCGGTACTGCTGATGCTTGAGCGACTTAAAGAGTGGGTAATGCTGGATATCTACCTGGTCGGCATTGGCGTTGCTTCTATATAAGGTACAGGATTATGCCCATATCCAGGCGGGTGTCGGCTTGTTCTCTTTTGTGGCGTTGGTGATTTTAACGACGGTGACGTTGTCACATCTTAATGTTGAGGAGCTGTGGGAGCGATATTATCCGCAGCGCCCCGCTACGCGTAGGGACGAGAAACTTCGTGTCTGTCTTGGGTGCCATTTTACCGGCTATCCTGATCAGCGTGGTCTCTGCCCGCGTTGCCATATCCCGCTACGCCTGCGTCGTCGTCATAGTTTGCAAAAATGCTGGGCGGCGCTGTTAGCGTCAATCGTTTTGTTGTTACCAGCCAACCTATTGCCTATTTCTATCATTTATCTGAATGGTGGCCGGCAGGAAGATACGATTCTTTCCGGAATTATGTCGCTGGCAAGTAGCAACATTGCGGTTGCGGGAATCGTGTTTATCGCCAGTATTCTGGTACCGTTTACTAAAGTGATCGTCATGTTCACTTTACTGTTGAGCATTCATTTTAAATGCCAGCAAGGTTTACGCACACGCATTCTGTTACTGCGGATGGTGACCTGGATTGGACGCTGGTCGATGCTCGACCTGTTTGTCATATCTTTAACCATGTCGCTGATTAATCGCGATCAGATCCTCGCTTTTACTATGGGACCGGCTGCGTTTTATTTTGGCGCTGCCGTAATTTTGACTATTCTTGCTGTGGAATGGCTGGACAGCCGCTTACTTTGGGATGCACATGAGTCAGGAAACGCCCGCTTCGACGACTGAAGCGCAGATTAAAAATAAACGCCGTATCTCACCTTTCTGGCTGCTGCCTTTCATCGCGCTAATGATTGCCGGTTGGCTGATTTGGGACAGTTATCAGGACCGGGGTAATACCATCACCATCGACTTTATGTCGGCGGATGGTATTGTTCCGGGCCGTACGCCTGTTCGTTATCAGGGCGTTGAAGTCGGAACAGTGCAGGATATCAGCCTCAGCGACGATCTTCGTAAGATTGAAGTCAAGGTCAGCATCAAGTCCGATATGAAAGATGCGCTGCGCGAAGAGACTCAGTTCTGGCTGATGACGCCAAAAGCATCGTTGGCAGGTGTCTCCGGGCTGGACGCCCTCGTCGGTGGGAACTATATCGGCATGATGCCGGGTAAAGGTAAAGAGCAGGATCACTTTGTCGCGCTCGATACCCAACCGAAATATCGGCTGGACAATGGCGATCTGATGATCCACCTGCAAGCCCCCGATCTCGGTTCGCTGAACAGCGGTTCATTGGTCTATTTCCGCAAGATCCCGGTGGGAAAAGTCTACGACTATGCCATCAATCCCAACAAGCAAGGCGTGGTGATTGATGTCCTGATCGAGCGGCGTTTTACCGATCTGGTGAAAAAAGGTAGCCGTTTCTGGAACGTTTCCGGCGTTGATGCCAACGTCAGTATCAGTGGCGCGAAGGTGAAACTGGAACTGCCGAGTGGAGCAGGATTAACCGCCGACTCGACGCCGTTAATGTATCAGGGGCTGGAAGTCGGACAGCTGACTAAACTGGATTTAAATCCTGGTGGTAAAGTCACTGGGGAAATGACCGTTGATCCCAGCGTCGTTACCCTGCTTCGTGAAAATACCCGCATAGAATTACGCAACCCGAAATTATCCCTTAGCGATGCTAATCTCAGCGCCCTGCTGACCGGAAAAACCTTTGAGTTGGTGCCCGGCGATGGCGAGCCACGCAAAGAGTTCGTTGTTGTGCCGGGCGAAAAAGCCCTGCTGCAAGAGCCGGACGTTCTGACACTGACCCTGACAGCACCGGAAAGTTACGGTATTGATGCGGGTCAGCCGCTCATTCTTCACGGCGTGCAGGTAGGCCAGGTTATCGATCGTAAACTCACCAGCAAAGGCGTCACCTTTACCGTCGCCATCGAGCCTCAGCATCGAGAACTGGTAAAAGGCGATAGCAAATTTGTCGTCAACAGCCGTGTCGACGTGAAGGTGGGGCTGGATGGCGTTGAGTTTCTCGGTGCCAGCGCCTCAGAATGGATTAACGGCGGGATACGTATTCTGCCGGGCGATAAAGGCGAGATGAAAGCCAGCTATCCACTGTATGCCAATCTGGAAAAAGCGCTGGAGAACAGCCTTAGCGATTTACCCACCACAACCGTGAGTTTGAGTGCAGAGACGCTGCCGGATGTGCAGGCAGGATCGGTAGTGCTGTACCGTAAATTTGAAGTTGGTGAAGTTATTACCGTGCGTCCGCGAGCTAACGCGTTCGATATCGATCTGCACATTAAACCGGAATATCGCAACCTTTTGACCAGCAACAGCGTGTTCTGGGCAGAAGGCGGGGCGAAAGTTCAGCTGAATGGTAGTGGCCTGACCGTACAGGCATCCCCGCTCTCCAGAGCATTAAAGGGGGCCATTAGCTTCGATAACCTCAGTGGTGCCAGCGCCAGTCAGCGTAAAGGCGACAAGCGAATTCTGTATGCTTCCGAAACAGCGGCCCGTGCGGTTGGCAGGCAGATTACGCTTCACGCTTTCGATGCCGGAAAACTGGCGGTCGGGATGCCAATTCGCTATCTCGGTATTGATATCGGGCAAATCCAGACGCTGGATCTGATTACCGCACGCAATGAAGTACAGGCAAAGGCGGTGCTCTATCCGGAATATGTCCAGACCTTTGCTCGCGGTGGTACGCGCTTCTCAGTGGTCACACCGCAAATCTCGGCAGCTGGCGTTGAGCATCTAGATACTATCCTCCAGCCGTATATCAACGTCGAACCAGGCCGTGGCAATCCTCGTCGCGACTTTGAATTAGAAGAGGCCACCATTACTGATTCGCGTTACCTAGATGGTTTAAGCATTATTGTTGAAGCGCCGGAAGCCGGTTCGTTAGGCATCGGTACGCCTGTGCTGTTCCGTGGTCTGGAAGTAGGTACGGTTACCGGAATGACGCTGGGGACATTGTCAGATCGCGTGATGATTGCGATGCGCATCAGTAAACGCTATCAACACCTGGTGCGTAACAATTCCGTCTTCTGGTTGGCATCGGGTTACAGTCTGGACTTTGGTCTGACGGGCGGCGTAGTGAAAACCGGCACCTTTAACCAATTTATCCGTGGCGGCATCGCCTTCGCCACGCCTCCGGGTACGCCACTTGCACCGAAAGCCCAGGAAGGCAAACACTTCCTGTTGCAGGAAAGTGAACCGAAAGAGTGGCGTGAATGGGGAACTGCGCTTCCCAAATAATGCCCACTGCTCCGGCGTGCCTGCGCCGGAGCGTTTATGCTAAACTGCGCGCCTGTTTTTTTGCCAGTGGTACATGCTCGTGGCCCAACACGCCGTTTATTTCCCGGACGCGTTTCTGACACAAATGCGCGAAGCTATGCCTTCGACGCTCTCATTTGATGATTTTCTTGCCGCCTGTCAGCGCCCGTTGCGCCGCAGCATTCGCGTTAATACGCTGAAAATCTCCGTTGCTGATTTCCTGCAATTAACCGCTCCTTATGGCTGGACGCTTACGCCAATTCCGTGGTGTGAAGAAGGTTTCTGGATTGAACGCGACAATGAAGATGCATTGCCATTGGGTAGTACCACCGAGCATTTAAGTGGCCTGTTTTATATTCAGGAAGCCAGTTCAATGTTGCCCGTCGCCGCCTTGTTTGCTGACGGTAATGCACCACAGCGGGTGATGGATGTCGCTGCTGCGCCAGGCTCAAAAACGACGCAAATTGCCGCGCGGATGAATAACGAAGGGGCAATCCTTGCCAATGAGTTTTCCGCCAGTCGGGTAAAAGTGTTACATGCCAATATCAGCCGCTGTGGCATCAGTAATGTTGCGCTCACACATTTTGGTGGCCGCGTGTTTGGTGCGTCAGTGCCAGAAATGTTTGATGCCATTTTGCTGGACGCTCCCTGCTCCGGCGAAGGCGTGGTGCGTAAAGATCCCGATGCGCTAAAAAACTGGTCACCCGAAAGCAATCAGGAAATCGCAGCTACCCAACGGGAACTGATTGACAGCGCCTTTCATGCATTACGTCCTGGCGGTACGCTGGTTTACTCGACCTGTACCTTAAACCGGGAAGAAAACGAAGCCGTTTGCCGGTGGCTGAAAGAGACTTACCCCGACGAAGTAGAGTTTTTACCACTTGGCGATCTCTTCCCTGGTGCAAACAAGGCGCTGACCGAAGAAGGTTTTTTGCATGTTTTCCCACAAATTTACGACTGCGAAGGCTTCTTCGTTGCTCGTCTGCGTAAAACTCAGGCGATCCCCGCCTTACCCGCCCCAAAATACAAAGTGGGCAATTTCCCGTTCAGCCCGGTGAAAGATCGCGAAGCCGGACAAATTCGTCAGGCGGCTGCAAGTGTTGGCTTAAACTGGGATGGAAACCTGCGACTCTGGCAACGCGACAAAGAACTGTGGTTGTTCCCGGTAGGCATTGAAGCCCTGATCGGTAAAGTCCGATTTTCTCGCTTAGGGATTAAACTTGCCGAAACGCATAACAAAGGTTATCGCTGGCAGCATGAAGCGGTTATTGCCCATGCCTCCCCCGACAATGTAAACGCTTTTGAACTGACACCGCAGGAAGCGGAGGAGTGGTATCGCGGGCGCGATGTTTACCCGCAAGCCGCGCCAGTGGCGGATGACGTGTTGGTTACTTTCCAGCATCAGCCGATTGGTTTAGCCAAACGGATTGGTTCGCGACTGAAAAACAGCTACCCGCGTGAACTGGTGCGGGACGGGAAACTTTTTACCAGTAACGCATGACAGCGCACAAAAAAAGCGCACTTTTTGACTGGCACATTCGGCGGCCTCAACTAGGCTGAAAAATTGTGCGATCGGACTGGTCGTACCACAATCAGCAGCTAAATGGAGAGCACGAAGATGAAAACCAGTGTGCGCATAGGCGCTTTTGAAATCGACGACGGCGAATTACACGGTGAATCGCCGGGTGATCGAACGTTAACCATTCCTTGTAAATCTGACCCCGATTTATGTATGCAACTGGATGCCTGGGATGCTGAAACCAGTATCCCTGCCCTGCTAAATGGCGAACACTCTGTCCTTTACCGTACCCGTTACGATCAACAATCTGATGCCAGGATTATGCGTCTTGCCTGATCCAAAAAGAACCCGTCGGCATGGCGGGTTATTTGTCCTGGTTATTCCCCCGTTGTAAAATCTCTCCTAAACTTAACGGTACGGCACCACACTTCGGGGATGAAATGTTCGCGCTGGTACTTTTTGTTTGCTACCTGGATGGCGGTTGTGAAGATATTGTTGTGGATGTCTACAACACGGAACAGCAGTGTCTTTATTCTATGAGCGATCAACGGATCCGCCATGGCGGTTGTTTTCCGATTGAGGATTTTATAGATGGTTTCTGGCGACCAGCACAGGAGTATGGTGATTTTTAATTATTGCAGTTGCACAAGAGTCAGTTCGCCCCCAAAGACAGCACCGGTATCAATATAATGCAGGTTGCCAATATCCACGCGATGTCGCAACGGTGTATGACCAAACCAGAAATGATCAGCACCTGTAATTCCCTGCCCTTTTGGGCGTTCACCTAATCGCGAGCGGCTACACAT
>NZ_JBQZXE010000079.1:0-17402 GCF_053555855.1 Shigella sp. SIG3 | reverse complement strand
CAGTTGACGGGGTATCTGCTGCGCTGGCCATGAGAGGAAGAGCGGCGGCGACAGCAACAACAAGACGTTTGGGTGAAAACGAAAATTCCATGCAAAATGCTCCGGTTTCATGTCATCAAAATGATGACGTAATTAAGCATTGATAATTGAGATCCCTCTCCCTGACAGGATGATTACATAAATAATAGTGACAAAAATAAATTATTTATTTATCCAGAAAATGAATTGGAAAATCAGGAGAGCGTTTTCAATCCTACCTCTGGCGCAGTTGATATGTAAGGCAGGTTTATTATATCGCGTTGATTATTGATGCTGTTTTTAGTTTTAACGGCAATTAATATATGTGTTATTAATTGAATGAATTTTATCATTCATAATAAGTATGTGTAGGATCAAGCTCAGGTTAAATATTCACTCAGGAAGTTATTACTCAGGAAGCAAAGAGGATTACAGAATTATCTCATAACAAGTGTTAAGGGATGTTATTTCCCGATTCTCTGTGGCATAATAAACGAGTAGATGCTCATTCCATCTCTTATGTTCGCCTTAGTGCCTCATAAACTCCGGAATGACGCAGAGCCGTTTACGGTGCTTATCGTCCACTGACAGATGTCGCTTATGCCTCATCAGACACCATGGACACAACGTTGAGTGAAGCACCCACTTGTTGTCATACAGACCTGTTTTAACGCCTGCTCCGTAATAAGAGCAGGCGTTTTTTTATGCATCAGAAAGGTCCCGGAGGTGCTTTCCTCCGGGTGAGAAGGAACTACTGTGGCGGGTTATTCTGCAACGTTAACATCAAACCGTCGCGACGCATCGCTGCAGCTTCTTCCGGCTTGTGCAGTCTGTCCAGCGCGTCGGCAAGCCATGCGTAATCGTAGGCGTCCGGACGTTGTTTCAGCGCCGCGCGGAAGGCGAGCGATGCTTCCTGCCATTCACCGTGCTTCATCAGTGACTGACCCAATGTGCTCCACAACAGCGGGCGATCACCGACGTTTTTGATTTGCTGGCGTAGCACTTTTTCCAGCTGTTCCGGGTTATTGGTTTTCAGACGCGGGATCGGCAGCAGTAGGCGATCGTCATACTGGCGTTTCAGGCCGTCGATGATAATTTGCTGGGCAGTATCATGATCGTCACATTCAATAAGATGTTCCGCCATTGCCACCTGCAACGCTACCTGATGACGCGTTTTCCGGCTTTGGTTTTTCCACCAGTTACGCAAACCTTCACTACCGTTATCGGCACGCGCCTGATCCATCAGGCCAATCCATGCCTGTTGTTCCAGCATTGCACGATGTTCTTCATCACCAACATGGGCTTTCGCCATTGATGGGATGATATCCAGCAGAGAACTCCATGCCCCTGTGCGGATATACGCCTGTTCCGCCAGACGTAATACTTCAGGATGGCGTGGCGTAACTTCCAGCAGCTTATCTACGCCGTGGCGTGCAGCATGGTTTTCATTACGGGCCAGTTGCAGACGTACACGGGTGATTTCTACCGGAATGGTGTCATTGCCGGCCAGCTCCGCTGCGCGTTCCAGATGTTGGTTGGCGCGTGCTTCATCACCACGTTGTTGCGCGGCTTCGGCAGCCAGTAGATAGTTCACCACCGGTTGTTCAGCGTGATCGGCATTTTTCGCCATCAGCTTTTCAACTTGCTGATAATCACCTTCCGCCAGTTTCAGCAGCGCCTGTTCGGTCTGCTTACGCGCACGGCGACGCTTACGTCCGACAAACCATCCACGGGTGTGCGCGCCAGTGCGGAAGATCCGCCGCAGTAGCCACTCAATGGCAAACAGCACTACCATCGCCAGAATCAATATGATCGCCAGGCCCGTGACGCTGGTTTCGATATTGTAGTTGTCGGTCTGGATCAGCACATAACCCTGATGACCGGCAATCATCGGGCCAACCACTATCCCCGCAATCAGCAAAACAAAGAGTAATAACACTTTTAGCATGGTTATTCTCCTTGCGGCGCGGCTGCCGGAGTATCACCTTGCGGTGCAGGTGCAGGTGCAGGTGCAGGTGCAGGTGCAGGTTTAGCTTCCGTTGTCCCCGCTGCCGGTTGTGCCAGCAGGTTACGCACGCGAGTCTGCATCAGTTTTTCCAGCATCGCCTGGCTTTGCAGGGTTTCCGGAAGATCCATCGAGATATTTTGCTGGCTTAACTGGTCCACCTCGTCGAGGAACGCTTTGGTGGTGGCATCATCAGTATCGTAGTAAGCACGTACCCAGGTGGAGACGTTCTCCAGCGCCTGGCGATAAGTCTCTTCCTGATGACGCGGTACAGCTTGTGCTGCGACCAGCAGGCGAGAGCGAATATTTTCGCGCAGATAGATATCCTGATTTGGCGCTAACAGCGGTACGGCGGTGTCATCACGACGGCGAATCGTAATGAAGTTGTCCATAAAGTTCTGCCAGCTTTTTTGCAGATTGATACGCCATTCGCTGATGGAACTGGAAAGCTCTTCACCGTCTGAATCCATCGGCGAACCATCGCTGTCATTATCGGCCAGACGCAGGTTATCTACCTGATTTGAAAGCTGATTAAGCTTAAGGATGATGCCGTCATAATCCACCTGCGATACTGCAGAAAGGCTGGCGATATCATCGGTAATTGCCCGACGAACGGTAATCAGACTCGGGTCATTCATATCCGCCAGGCTGGCGTCTGCACTTTTCAGCAACGCTGCAGAGGTCGTGACGTCCTGATCGCTCCACAGCTTCCGTCCGGCGAGTTTCACCAGAAAATCGGCCTGAGCCAGCAGCCAGGTTTTAGCATCGCTGCCGGAAATGGTGGCGATCTTTTGTTGGACTTCATCCAACTGTTTTGCCAGCGTTTCTTGCTGACGATTCGCCTGCTTAAGCTGCGCAGCTTGTTGCTTAATAATGCCTTCCAGCTCGGCTTTTTGGCTCTCCTGGGCTTTTTGCAATGCCGTCAGTTGGTTAGCCAGGGCATCGCTGGTGGCGGTCTGATTGACGGCCTGTTGTTTACCCCAGCCATACAAACCGACACCCGCCGCCAGAGCAATAGCGATAGCCACCGCGCTGAGAATCAATGCAGTATTGTTCTTACTCTTTTTTTCTGTTGCGACAGGTTGTGACGTGGTGTCCACGGCCTCCCTGGTCTCTTCAACCACGGCGGAGGTTTTTTCTTGTTCCGTCATTATGGCTTCCTGTTATGAGAGTTATTGTAATGCCCGTAAAAGCGCATCGTTGTCAGCGTTATCGGCGACCTTAATGTCTTGCCAGCCCAGTTCCCGGGCGAGTTTCGCCAAACGCTCACTGACGACCAATAGTCGACAGTGTAGTAACCAGTGCTCACGATACCATTGTGGGATCAGCGACCAGAGTTGCTGCAACATTTCACCGCTGGTAACAACGACCATCGTCACCTCGCGGGATTGCCAGCGCATCGCTTCTTCTGCACCATCGTAATGGATTGCGCATCGTTGATAACATTCACAAAAAGTGACCTCAGCACCGCGCACCGTCAGGGTATCCCCAATTAGCTCACGACCGCCATTGCCACGTAATATCAGCGCACGTTTGCCCGCAATATTTTGTAATTCAGGTAATTGTAGCAAGACTTCGCTGATTTCCCGATCCTGTGGGTAGAGAATCTTCTGTCCGCTTACGGTATGTAGCGCCAGTGCGGTGGTGCGTCCAATGGTGAAATAAGTAGGTAGTTGGGGCCATTTACGATCTTGCTGATGCAGCTGTGATTGGGCAAAAGCAACCGCGTGTTGCGAGAGGGCAAACAACAGATCGCTCTCCCCCAGCGCTGCCAGTTGATCAGCAAGTTGCGGTAATTGTCGACCCGGAGAAAACTCAATCAGCGGAAAATGCCAGGCCACCTGCCCCAGTGTGCGCAGACGTCTCACTAACTCTTCTCCAGCGGGAGACGGGCGGGTGACCAGGATACTCATGCCGGGGCCTCTCCGTTATAGACTTCAGCGAGGATCTCGCGCGCGCCGTTATTCAGTAGCTCTTCTGCCAGCGAAATCCCCATTTGTTCGGCATCTTGCGGCGCACCGCGGCGTTCACCGCGAATAATCTGCGAACCGTCCGGCGCGCCGACCAGCGCACATAGCCAGATTTCGCCATCAATAAGCTCGGCGTAGCTACCAATTGGCACCTGACATCCGCCTTCGAGACGGGTATTCATGGCGCGTTCTGCGGTAACGCGCAGTGCAGTTTCGTGGTGATTCAGCGCGGCAAGCAGCTCGCGAGTGCGTGTATCATCAAGGCGGCATTCAATACCGACTGCACCTTGTCCTACCGCCGGAAGAGAAATCTCGGGTGGTAACGCGGCGCGAATGCGGGACTCCAGACCTAAACGTTTTAGTCCGGCTACGGCAAGAATGATGGCATCGTATTCGCCGTTATCTAGTTTGCTCAGGCGAGTGCCGACGTTGCCGCGCAGGGAGCGGATAATCAGATCCGGGCGGCGTTCAGCCAGTTGGCACTGGCGACGTAAACTGGACGTCCCGACGATACTGCCTGCTGGTAACGCATCCAGACTGTCATAGTTATTGGACACAAAGGCATCGCGAGGATCTTCACGCTCGCAAATAGTGACCAGCCCCAGACCTTGCGGGAATTCAACCGGCACATCTTTCATTGAATGTACGGCGATATCAGCGCGATTCTCCAGGAGCGCGACTTCCAGCTCTTTTACAAATAAGCCTTTTCCGCCTACTTTCGCCAGCGGCGTATCAAGAATCACATCGCCGCGCGTCACCATCGGTACCAGTTCAACGACCAGGCCCGGATGGCTCGCCATCAACTTGTCTTTGACATAGTGTGCCTGCCAGAGTGCAAGTGGGCTTTGGCGTGTGGCAATTCTTAAAACATTGTCTAACATGCTTGTTACCGTCATTATCATCCGTGGTCCATCCTAACATCCTTGCCAGAGTGATGTCAGTGTTGTGGTGAAACGTAGACGCCTGCGCAAACCGTAAAATGAGGTCTGGCAGTGGATCCTGACAGGCGTTTCACGCCGTCGTAATAAGGAATTTACAGAGAATAAACGGTGCTACACTTGTATGTAGCGCATCTTTCTTTACGGTCAATCAGCAAGGTGTTAAATTGATCACGTTTTAGACCATTTTTTCGTCGTGAAACTAAAAAAACCAGGCGCGAAAAGTGGTAACGGTTACCTTTGACATACGAAATATCCCGAATGCCGCGTGTTACCGTTGATGTTGGCGGAATCACAGTCATGACGGGTAGCAAATCAGGCGATACGTCTTGTACCTCTATATTGAGACTCTGAAACAGAGACTGGATGCCATAAATCAATTGCGTGTGGATCGCGCGCTTGCTGCTATGGGGCCTGCATTCCAACAGGTCTACAGTCTACTGCCGACATTGTTGCACTATCACCATCCGCTAATGCCGGGTTACCTTGATGGTAACGTTCCCAAAGGCATTTGCCTTTACACGCCTGATGAAACTCAACGCCACTACCTGAACGAGCTTGAACTGTATCGTGGAATGTCAGTACAGGATCCACCGAAAGGTGAGCTTCCAATTACTGGTGTATACACCATGGGCAGCACCTCGTCCGTAGGGCAAAGTTGTTCCTCTGACCTGGATATCTGGGTCTGTCATCAATCCTGGCTCGATAGCGAAGAGCGCCAGTTACTACAACGTAAATGCAGCCTGCTGGAAAGCTGGGCCGCCTCGCTGGGTGTGGAAGTCAGCTTCTTCCTGATTGATGAAAACCGCTTCCGTCATAATGAAAGCGGCAGCCTGGGGGGCGAAGATTGTGGCTCCACCCAGCATATACTGCTGCTTGACGAATTTTATCGTACTGCCGTGCGTCTCGCCGGTAAGCGTATTCTGTGGAATATGGTGCCGTGCGACGAAGAAGAGCATTACGACGACTATGTGATGACGCTTTACGCGCAGGGCGTGCTGACGCCAAATGAATGGCTGGATCTCGGTGGCTTAAGCTCGCTTTCTGCTGAAGAGTACTTTGGTGCCAGCCTTTGGCAGCTCTACAAGAGTATCGATTCCCCATACAAAGCGGTGCTGAAAACACTGCTGCTGGAAGCCTATTCCTGGGAATACCCGAACCCACGTCTGCTGGCGAAAGATATCAAACAGCGTTTGCACGACGGCGAGATTGTATCGTTTGGCCTCGATCCATACTGCATGATGCTGGAGCGTGTTACTGAATACCTGACGGCGATTGAAGATTTCACCCGTCTGGATTTAGTACGTCGCTGCTTCTATTTAAAAGTGTGCGAAAAACTCAGCCGTGAACGCGCCTGTGTAGGCTGGCGTCGCGCAGTGTTGAGCCAGTTAGTGAGCGAGTGGGGTTGGGACGAAGCTCGTCTGGCAATGCTCGATAACCGTGCTAACTGGAAGATTGATCAGGTGCGTGAGGCGCACAACGAGCTGCTCGACGCGATGATGCAGAGCTACCGTAATCTGATCCGCTTTGCGCGTCGCAATAACCTTAGCGTCTCCGCCAGTCCGCAGGATATCGGCGTACTGACGCGTAAACTGTATGCCGCGTTTGAAGCATTGCCAGGTAAAGTGACGCTGGTAAACCCGCAGATTTCACCCGATCTCTCGGAACCGAATCTGACCTTTATTTATGTGCCGCCGGGCCGGGCTAACCGTTCAGGTTGGTATCTGTATAACCGCGCGCCAAATATTGAGTCGATCATCAGCCATCAGCCGCTGGAATATAACCGTTACCTGAATAAACTGGTGGCGTGGGCATGGTTTAACGGCCTGCTGACCTCGCGCACCCGTTTGTATATTAAAGGTAACGGCATTGTCGATTTGCCTAAGTTGCAGGAGATGGTCGCCGACGTGTCGCACCATTTCCCGCTGCGCTTACCTGCACCGACACCGAAGGCGCTCTACAGCCCGTGTGAGATTCGCCATCTGGCGATTATCGTTAACCTGGAATATGACCCGACAGCTGCGTTCCGCAATCAGGTGGTGCATTTTGATTTCCGTAAGCTGGATGTCTTCAGCTTTGGCGAGAATCAAAATTGCCTGGTAGGTAGCGTTGACCTGCTGTACCGCAACTCGTGGAACGAAGTGCGTACGCTGCACTTCAACGGCGAGCAATCGATGATCGAAGCCCTGAAAACTATTCTCGGCAAAATGCATCAGGACGCCGCACCGCCAGATAGCGTGGAAGTCTTCTGTTATAGCCAGCATCTGCGCGGCTTAATCCGTACTCGCGTGCAGCAACTGGTTTCTGAGTGTATTGAACTGCGCCTTTCCAGCACCCGCCAGGAAACCGGGCGTTTCAAGGCGCTGCGCGTTTCTGGTCAAACCTGGGGCTTGTTCTTCGAACGCCTGAATGTATCGGTACAGAAGCTGGAGAACGCCATCGAGTTTTATGGCGCTATTTCGCATAACAAACTGCACGGCTTGTCAGTGCAGGTTGAAACCAATCACGTCAAATTACCGGCGGTGGTGGACGGCTTTGCCAGCGAAGGGATCATCCAGTTCTTTTTCGAAGAAACGCAAGACGAGAATGGCTTTAATATCTACATTCTCGACGAAAGCAACCGGGTTGAGGTGTATCACCACTGCGAAGGCAGCAAAGAGGAGCTGGTACGTGACGTCAGTCGCTTCTACTCGTCATCGCACGACCGCTTCACCTACGGCTCAAGCTTCATCAACTTCAACCTGCCGCAGTTCTATCAGATTGTGAAGGTTGATGGTCGCGAACAGGTGATTCCGTTCCGAACAAAATCGATTGGCAACCTGCCGCCCGCCAATCAGGATCACGATACGCCGCTATTACAGCAGTATTTTTCGTGATGAGCGTGCCGGAAAGCGAGGCTTATCCGGCATGCAATCTTAGCGGAAACTGACTGTTTCACCCGCCTGTTGCGTCGCCGCCTGTTCCAGCAAATCCCAGAAGGTTTCGCCGCTGCGATCGCAAATCCATTCATCGCCTTTCAGGTCAAAATGGTAGCCGCCCTGTTTGGTTGCCAGCCACACCTGGTGCAGCGGCTCCTGGCGGTTAATAATGATTTTGCTGCCGTTTTCAAAGGTAATGGTCAGTACGCCGCCGTTGATTTCGCAGTCGATATCGCTGTCGCCATCCCTGTCGTCCAGACGCTCTTCAATGGTCAGCCACAGTTGATCAGCCAGGCGATGAAATTCACTGTCGTTCATTGTTGTACCCTGTTTTTAAGTGATGGCGGCAGTATAGCGGCATGGGGTCAGGGCTTCAAAGTTTGCACCTCTGCTGCTGCGTTCCGGCATGATTCATCCGTCACCGGAATAATGATGTCTCTGTTTTGAACTTCACGTACGTTCTCCTCTCTGACACGAGTTTTCGCCGGGCAGGGGGAGGGCGTAATCCTTACCTCTGTATCGGTCCATGTATAAACATTGCGATCGTCATAAGCGAAGCGATCGTTTTTAGTTAGCGGACCGTTAACTGGAATAATTTGCAAGCTCTTTGACCGTAATTGGCGGATAAAGTAAGCATGCTGTTTGCCGCTATTAAATGAGCGATCAATGACCAAGTCTGGCGTATCCAGCGGGATTATCTCAAGCTGGTCTTCACCAAATGTCGATAATTTTGTTACATACAGCCGATCTTTATATTGCGCAATATTGCCAGTAATCAGATGGAATTGTTCAGGTTCAATACCTGGTAGGTCTATCCACTTGCTCCACTGACGGTCGGGCGTGAGCTGTTTACGCCAGCGAACGCGACTTTCCCCTACTTCAAAAGAGACGTCATCATCTACGGGTATCGCTTTGCCTGATAATTGACCAAAGGGATAACGATGCAGACCCTTATTGTCGCGAAAAACCAGCAGTGAATGAGGTATCCAGCGAATTATCTCAAATGAGTCTGCATTCGCCGTAAGGTGAACGCCATTTAAATAAATATTCTGCCCACTGCGGATAAGCAGATCATTGGAATATGAATTTCTGTTTACACTCATAAGACGTGGATTAATACCCCACCATCTTTTTTCTAATACAGTAACATCACTGCTGCTCCCCTGACGTCGACCGGACAAGTAGAGATTTTTACTATCCACCAGCGTGGTAGAGTTACCTTCGATAGCTTTTAGTGTCGCCAGATCAACACGTGACGCGCCGCTATTACTTTCGGTGCGCTGTCCGTCAAAATAGAGGCTATATTTATCGACCGCGAAGCGGCCCATAGCCTGAAAGCTGGCAATATCGACAGTGGGTGTTCCCGGTGGATTGCTAACGATTTTGCCACGCCAGAGAATAACGCGGCCGTCTGTCACCCAGTGGTATTCCTCATTTTCTATGCTTATTTCATCGGAAGGTATATAACCCGTTTTCCCAGAGATATTTTTCACAAGGCGCAAACCGGCCCTGCTCATCTCCGGAAACTGGGCAATGATTTTCTTATCCCCCCAATAACCTTTACCGTAAGACATAACACCGTGATCATTGTAATAGTCGAACCCTATGGCCTGTACAGCAGGCGTCAGAAATGTGTGTCCCAACAGGATGAGTGCAACTGTGATTATTTGACCCTTCATTTTGTCACCTCATTGCGCGGGGCAGGAATAAATTCGCCGTCATCAGTAATTTTTCCGTCCAGATATCCCGTTTTGTAATTTACGCCATAGACATATCCCGAATGTTGTTCCTTCCAGATTAAGCGAACTTGTTTCGGATCAGCGGTGCGGTATCGCCAGAGCTGCGCGCCATCAAAGCTGTAAATGTAGCGGTTATCGCGGGCATACCATCTGCGCAAAAAGGGATGGTCATTAAGATGGGCTTCGCGTTCATCCGGAGAACGGTTATCCAGTAAGATCAGCGGTCCGTCAGATTCAAACACGTGTAAACCGGAATGGTATGGCTACCCTTCGGCACGCGTAAGTAAATAGCCGTGGCGTTTCCCGGCGTTGAAACGTTTGTTGATAATAAGATTGGGATCATCAAGTTTCACGATCTCCAGCTTACGGTCACCAGACTCTGTTTCGATGATGGTATAAAGCGAGTCCTGATACTGGGCGACAGCATCACTGATGGGTTGAAACTGCTCCGGATCGAGTCCGGGTAATTCTTCCTGTTTACAAGCAGGTCCTTTACGCCAGAACACTTTCTTTTCCAGCAGAGAAAAATCCAGACAGTGCTTTGTTAAATCTTCATCCCACGCCAGATTTTCCTTGTCGAGGACTTTACGCTGCAGCCCGTTTTTATCACGCCAGGTCAAGAGTGAGCCAGGCATCCAGCGCACGACGGAAAAGGTGTCCGGGTCGGCATCAAGCTGTTCGCCGTTGAGCAGGATTTTGGTCCGTGTACGAGCCAGGGTATCCCAGGGGCCAAATGGTACGGCAATGCAGGGGTTAAACGTGGTGGAAAACTTTCCTCGCTGATCCCAGGACTTCTGCGCCAGCACACGGAAACTCTCGGGGTCAGCGAGGCGATGCCCATTGATATACAAGAAATTAGCGTCACGTAATATCAGCCCCAGTAAGTCAGGATCCCAGGGAGGCCGGAATTCCACCTGATGCAGCGTTTTGATATCCAAGCTATTTCCACCACCATTGTCATCGGTGCGCTTGCCTTCAAAATAGAGACTGTGTTTATCTGCGGCAAAATCACCCCATGCCTTGAACGAGGCGACATCGACGGGAGGTGTGCCGGGAGGGTTTTGCACAACTTCACCCGCGTAGAGGATATTGCGACCATCGCTATGCCATGAATAATGAGGATACTAGGCCTGTGCGCCCTCATAGAGGTAGTCGGTTATCAAATCAGTCAGAGGCGGTTCTTTATCCCATTCGTCTAGTGTTGTCGGGTCTATTAATAAATTGGGTAACCGACGCAAACTCTTGTAATTCACGTCAGGTAGAGAAAGATTTGTTTCTTTATAAGGGCGCAGGTACACCACGCCTTTTCCCTGTTTCTGGTAAATATTATGTTCAGGTGCGGAAAGCCGACATCCCCATGCCGACGATAAAAACAATGAACAAGCCAACAAACAAACCACATTGCGATAGTGCATAAAGCCATCCTGGCGCGAGGTGTTGATCACGAAACTGCCAGCAGAACATAAATCCTCACGAGTAAGCGTTATACTCGCAGCATTTCCTCACTTTTCAGACTTCATAAAGAGTCGCTAAACGCTTGCTTTTACGCCTTCTCCTGCGATGATAGAAAGCAGAAAGCGATGAACTTTACAGGCAATCCATAATGAAAAACGTGTTTAAGGCACTCACTGTATTACTTACTCTCTTCAGCCTGACGGGCTGCGGTCTGAAAGGTCCGCTCTATTTCCCGCCTGCAGATAAAAACGCACCGCCGCCGACCAAACCGGTAGAGACGCAAACGCAATCCACGGTGCCGGATAAAAACGATCGCGCCACTGGCGATGGTCCATCCCAGGTGAATTACTAAAAGTCAGTTTCTGTACCCGCGTGATTGGAGTAAATGATGCAGTTCTCGAAAATGCATGGCCTTGGCAACGATTTTATGGTCGTCGACGCGGTAACGCAGAATGTCTTTTTTTCACCGGAGCTGATTCGTCGCCTGGCGGATCGGCACCTGGGGGTAGGGTTTGACCAGCTGCTGGTGGTTGAGCCGCCGTATGATCCTGAACTGGATTTTCACTATCGCATTTTCAATGCTGATGGCAGTGAAGTGGCGCAGTGCGGTAACGGTGCGCGCTGCTTTGCCCGTTTTGTGCGTCTGAAAGGACTGACCAATAAGCGTGATATCCGCGTCAGCACCGCCAACGGGCGGATGGTTCTGACCGTCACCGATGATGATCTGGTCCGCGTAAATATGGGCGAACCCAACTTCGAACCTTCCGCCGTGCCGTTTCGCGCTAACAAAGCGGAAAAGACCTATATTATGCGCGCCGCCGAGCAGACAATCTTATGCGGCGTGGTGTCGATGGGAAATCCGCATTGCGTGATTCAGGTCGATGATGTCGATACCGCGGCGGTAGAAACGCTTGGTCCTGTTCTGGAAAGTCACGAGCGTTTTCCGGAGCGCGCCAATATCGGTTTTATGCAAGTGGTTAAGCGCGAGCATATTCGTTTACGCGTTTATGAGCGTGGGGCAGGAGAAACCCAGGCCTGCGGCAGCGGCGCGTGTGCGGCGGTGGCGGTAGGGATTCAGCAAGGTTTGCTGGACGAAGAAGTACGCGTGGAACTCCCCGGCGGTCGTCTTGATATCGCCTGGAAAGGTCCGGGTCACCCGTTATATATGACTGGCCCGGCGGTACATGTCTACGACGGATTTATTCATCTATGAAGCAACTAGGGGAAGAACTGCAGGAAACACTCACGGAGCTTGATGACCGGGCGGTTGTCGATTATCTGATTAAAAATCCTGAGTTTTTTATCCGCAATGCGCGCGCAGTAGAAGCGATACGTGTGCCGCATCCGGTACGCGGCACCGTTTCGTTGGTCGAGTGGCACATGGCCCGCGCACGTAATCACATTCATGTTCTGGAAGAGAACATGGCGTTGTTGATGGAGCAGGCTATCGCCAACGAAGGGCTGTTTTATCGCCTACTCTACCTGCAGCGCAGTCTCACCGCCGCCAGCAGTCTCGACGATATGCTGATGCGCTTTCACCGCTGGGCGCGCGATCTCGGCCTGGCTGGTGCGAGTCTGCGCCTGTTTCCAGATCGCTGGCGCTTAGGTGCGCCGTCGAACCACACTCATCTGGCATTAAGCCGTCAGTCTTTCGAACCGCTGCGTATTCAGCGTTTGGGGCAGGAACAGCACTATCTTGGGCCGCTTAACGGACCGGAGCTGCTGGTGGTGCTACCGGAAGCGAAAGCGGTGGGATCGGTGGCGATGTCGATGCTGGGAAGCGATGCTGATTTGGGTGTTGTGCTGTTTACCAGTCGCGATGCCAGTCACTATCAACAAGGGCAGGGAACGCAGTTACTTCATGAAATTGCGCTGATGTTGCCGGAGCTTCTGGAGCGTTGGATTGAACGCGTATGACCGATTTACACACCGATGTAGAACGCTACCTACGTTATCTGAGCGTGGAGCGTCAGCTTAGCCCGATAACCCTACTTAACTACCAGCGTCAGCTTGAGGCGATCATCAATTTTGCCAGCGAAAACGGCCTGCAAAGCTGGCAACAATGCGATGCAGCGATGGTACGCAATTTTGCTGTACGCAGTCGCCGTAAAGGGCTGGGAGCAGCAAGTCTGGCGTTACGGCTTTCTGCGCTACGTAGCTTTTTTGACTGGCTGGTCAGCCAGAACGAACTCAAAGCTAACCCGGCGAAAGGAGTTTCGGCACCGAAAGCGCCGCGTCATCTGCCGAAAAATATCGACGTCGACGATATGAATCGGCTGCTGGATATTGATATCAACGATCCCCTCGCTGTACGCGACCGTGCAATGCTGGAAGTGATGTACGGCGCGGGTCTGCGTCTTTCCGAGCTGGTGGGGCTGGATATCAAACACCTCGACCTGGAGTCCGGCGAAGTGTGGGTGATGGGGAAAGGCAGCAAAGAGCGCCGCCTGCCGATTGGTCGCAACGCTGTGGCGTGGATTGAGCACTGGCTTGATTTGCGCGACCTGTTTGGTAGCGAAGACGACGCGCTTTTTCTGTCGAAACTGGGCAAGCGTATCTCCGCGCGTAATGTGCAGAAACGCTTTGCCGAATGGGGCATAAAACAAGGGCTGAATAATCACGTTCACCCACATAAATTACGTCACTCGTTCGCTACGCATATGCTGGAGTCGAGCGGCGATCTTCGTGGTGTGCAGGAGCTACTGGGTCATGCCAACCTCTCCACCACGCAAATCTATACTCATCTTGATTTTCAACACCTTGCCTCGGTGTACGATGCGGCGCATCCACGCGCCAAACGGGGGAAATAATGCGTTTTTACCGGCCTTTGGGGCGCATCTCGGCGCTCACCTTTGACCTGGATGATACCCTTTACGATAACCGTCCGGTGATTTTGCGCACCGAGCGAGAGGCGCTTACCTTTGTGCAAAATTATCATCCGGCGCTGCGCAGCTTCCAGAATGAAGATCTGCAACGCCTGCGCCAGGCGGTACGGGAAGCGGAACCCGAGATTTATCACGACGTGACGCGTTGGCGTTTTCGTTCGATTGAACAAGCGATGCTCGACGCCGGGCTGAGTGCCGAAGAAGCCAGTGCAGGCGCACACGCAGCAATGATTAACTTTGCCAAATGGCGCAGCCGAATCGACGTCCCGCAGCAAACTCACGACACCTTAAAACAGCTGGCGAAGAAATGGCCGCTGGTGGCGATCACCAACGGTAACGCCCAGCCGGAACTGTTTGGTTTGGGGGATTATTTTGAGTTTGTGCTGCGCGCTGGCCCGCACGGGCGCTCAAAACCGTTCAGCGATATGTACTTTTTGGCTGCGGAAAAACTCAACGTGCCGATCGGCGAGATCTTACATGTTGGGGACGATCTCACCACTGACGTGGGTGGGGCAATTCGCAGCGGAATGCAGGCTTGTTGGATCAGACCGGAAAATGGCGATCTGATGCAAACCTGGGACAGCCGTTTACTGCCACATCTGGAAATTTCCCGGTTGGCATCTCTGACCTCGCTGATATAATCAGCAAATCTGTATATATACCCAGCTTTTTGGCGGAGGGCGTTGCGCTTCTCCGCCCAACCTATTTTTACGCGGCGGTGCCAATGGACGTTTCTTACCTGCTCGACAGCCTTAATGACAAACAACGCGAAGCGGTGGCCGCGCCACGCAGCAACCTTCTGGTGCTGGCGGGCGCGGGCAGTGGTAAGACGCGCGTACTGGTGCATCGTATCGCCTGGCTGATGAGCGTGGAAAACTGCTCGCCATACTCGATTATGGCTGTGACGTTTACCAACAAAGCGGCGGCGGAGATGCGTCATCGTATCGGACAACTGATGGGCACCAGCCAGGGCGGCATGTGGGTAGGCACCTTCCACGGGCTGGCGCACCGCCTGCTGCGTGCGCACCATATGGACGCCAATCTGCCGCAGGATTTCCAGATCCTCGATAGCGAAGACCAGCTACGCCTGCTTAAGCGTCTGATCAAAGCCATGAACCTCGACGAGAAGCAGTGGCCGCCGCGCCAGGCAATGTGGTACATCAACAGCCAGAAAGATGAAGGCCTGCGTCCGCATCATATTCAAAGCTACGGTAATCCGGTGGAGCAGACCTGGCAGAAGGTGTATCAGGCGTATCAGGAAGCGTGCGATCGCGCGGGCCTGGTGGACTTCGCCGAGCTGCTGCTGCGCGCTCACGAACTGTGGCTTAACAAGCCGCATATCCTACAACACTACCGCGAACGTTTTACCAATATCCTGGTGGACGAATTCCAGGATACCAACAACATTCAGTACGCGTGGATCCGCCTGCTGGCGGGCGACACCGGCAAAGTGATGATCGTCGGTGATGACGACCAGTCAATCTACGGCTGGCGCGGGGCGCAGGTGGAGAATATTCAGCGTTTCCTTAATGATTTCCCCGGTGCCGAAATTATTCGTCTGGAGCAAAACTACCGCTCTACCAGCAATATTCTGAGCGCCGCTAACGCCCTGATTGAAAACAATAACGGGCGTCTGGGTAAAAAACTGTGGACCGATGGCGCGGACGGTGAGCCTATTTCCCTCTATTGCGCTTTTAACGAACTCGATGAAGCGCGTTTTGTGGTTAACCGCATCAAAACCTGGCAGGACAACGGCGGGGCGCTTGCCGAGTGCGCCATTCTCTACCGCAGTAACGCCCAGTCGCGTGTGCTGGAAGAAGCACTGTTGCAGGCGAGTATGCCGTACCGTATTTACGGCGGGATGCGCTTCTTCGAACGCCAGGAAATCAAAGATGCGCTCTCGTATCTGCGCCTGATTGCCAACCGTAACGACGACGCGGCCTTTGAGCGTGTGGTGAATACGCCAACGCGGGGTATTGGTGACCGGACGCTGGACGTGGTACGTCAGACATCGCGCGATCGCCAGTTAACACTCTGGCAGGCATGTAGTGAACTGTTGCAGGAAAAAGCCCTCGCCGGACGTGCTGCCAGCGCCTTACAGCGGTTTATGGAACTGATCGACGCCTTAGCGCAGGAAACTGCCGATATGCCGCTGCATGTACAGACTGACCGGGTAATTAAAGACTCCGGCCTGCGTACCATGTACGAGCAGGAGAAGGGCGAAAAAGGTCAGACGCGTATCGAAAACTTAGAGGAACTGGTGACGGCAACGCGCCAGTTCAGCTACAACGAAGAAGACGAAGATTTAATGCCGCTGCAGGCGTTCCTATCCCATGCGGCGCTGGAAGCAGGCGAAGGGCAGGCGGATACCTGGCAGGATGCGGTACAACTGATGACCATGCACTCGGCGAAAGGTCTGGAGTTCCCGCAGGTGTTTATCGTCGGTATGGAAGAGGGCATGTTCCCAAGCCAGATGTCGCTGGATGAAGGCGGGCGTCTGGAAGAAGAACGCCGTCTGGCCTACGTTGGCGTAACCCGCGCGATGCAGAAACTGACGCTGACCTACGCGGAAACTCGCCGTCTGTATGGCAAAGAGGTTTACCATCGCCCGTCGCGCTTTATTGGCGAGTTGCCGGAAGAGTGTGTGGAAGAGGTGCGCCTGCGCGCCACGGTAAGCCGCCCGGTCAGCCATCAGCGGATGGGTACGCCGATGGTCGAGAACGACAGCGGCTACAAGCTCGGCCAGCGTGTACGCCACGCTAAGTTTGGTGAAGGCACCATCGTCAATATGGAAGGCAGCGGTGAACATAGCCGTTTGCAGGTGGCATTCCAGGGCCAGGGAATCAAATGGCTGGTGGCAGCTTACGCCCGGCTGGAGTCGGTGTAACGTTGCCGGATGCGGTGCTGCGCACCTTATTTGGCCTAAAAAATCATTCAGATTCAATAAATTGCAACGTCATGTAGGCAGGATAAGGCGTTTACGCCGCATCCGGCATCAGCAGCATATTTAGTATCTGACACAAAGCTATCATTCTAACCTTTCCGCTCGACGGAAATCATGGTGACAAAAGGATAGCGTTGCCACGGGATTGTCCCGCCTTTCATATACATATGTGAAATCGTGCCACCAAGATAAAGCAGCTGCTCAACGTTCAGTTTCGCTTTGGCATAACAGGCAAAATCATAAAAATTTGTCGCCTGCTGGCTCAACAAAAACACGGCATTCCCATGTTTATTAATCCCAACACCGTTACGAATTTTACGTGAGGCGACGTTGGGATGAATACGCGGATTAATTACACCGTTTTCCATCAACATTGCTCCTGACTGCACCGCAAACTGAATATCTTTACTGGCTTTAAAAGCATCCAGACGAACGATGCCGACTTTATCTCCCGCGACATAAAACACGCCGCCAAGACGGATAAAGAAATTCCCTTCACCTGAAGCGAGATTTAACGCTACCTTCTGCTG
>NZ_JBQZXE010000078.1:0-17421 GCF_053555855.1 Shigella sp. SIG3 | reverse complement strand
CGCGAGTTCGAGTCTCGTTTCCCGCTCCAAATTCTTCTCTCAATAAAATATCCACAGCGACGCGATGCGTTATTGCTGGTTTTTGTTGTCTCTGACAAACTCTTGTAAACAGAGTTATCCACAGCCTCAGGCTGTAATCTTAATTTCAAAGAAACTTCGCACGGTGAATGGTATTTTTTAACCTATTGATAAATAAGTTAAAAATCAAGATTCCGTTTTGTCGAGTCGATCACTTGACGATTTTATTCGTCTTGAATTGCAATGCGTTTTTATTTTTATTCACAAGCTGTGGATGAATCAGGCGTCACGCGGTAACCCTTTTTCAATCACCCGAACCAGACGCTGTTTTTTCGGCAATTGCACTTCGACTATGCACGCATTTCGTCTCTCTATTTGCTGCGCAATCGCCCACGCTATGTGCTCATCGAGAAGTGGGTGCTCACCTTTACGACTTTCCAGCGCTGTCAAAATCGTTTCATCCCAAGGGGCATTGCCTAATGCCACGGCGATATTACGCAGCCAGCGCAGGTGACCTATACGGCGAATCGCCGATCCTTCCGTGACTTTTAAAAACTTCTCTTCGCTCCAGGCAAATAACTCAATGAGTTCCGGTGCGTGTAGCGGCTTACGCGGGCTGAAATCGTCTTCTGTAGTGAGTTGCGAATAGCGATTCCACGGGCAGATAAGCTGGCAGTCATCGCAACCGTAAATACGGTTTCCCATTAACGGTCGCAACTCTTCCGGGATCGCCCCTTCAAGTTCGATGGTGAGATAAGAGATACAGCGGCGAGCATCGACGGTATATGGCTCGACGATGGCACCGGTCGGGCAAATCGTCATACAGGCCACGCATTTGCCGCATCCTTCCTCGACTGGTTGATCCACGGGCAGCGGAATATCGACCAGCAATTCGCCTAAAAAGAAGAACGAACCGGCCTCGCGATTGAGGATAAGTGAGTGCTTACCTGTCCAGCCGAGCCCAGCTTTTTCAGCTAACGGGCGCTCGAGAATAGGCGCAGAATCGACAAACGGTCTAAAATTCAGCGAAACACAATGTTGCTGAATCATCTCGCCCAGCTTTTTGAGTCGGTTGCGCAGAAGTTTGTGATAGTCACGGCCCAGCGCATAACGGCTAACATAGCCGAGTTTGGGGTTTTTCAGCGTGCTGGCAAATGCGGCGTTAGCAGGAAGGTAATTCATCCGCACGCTGATTACACGCAGCGTACCGGGTAATAACTCATGGGGGCGAGCGCGCAGCATACCGTGACGTGCCATCCAGTCCATTTCGCCGTGGTATTGTTTGTCCAGCCATGCTTGCAGTTTGGGCTCGGACTCGCTGAGATCGGTATCGGTAATACCTACCTGCTGAAAGCCCAGTTCCAGCCCCCACTGTTTAATTTTTTGCGCTAACTGATTGAGATCGAGGGGCTCTGACATGACGGACCATACAATGAAGAAAAACCCCGTAAGTATACCACACACCGTCTGGTACGCCGACGATATCCGCCGCGGAGAACGCGAGGCGGCAGATGTGCTGGGGCTCACACTCTATGAGCTGATGCTTCGCGCTGGCGAGGCCGCATTCCAGGTGTGTCGTTCGGCGTATCCTGACGCCCGCCACTGGCTGGTGCTGTGCGGTCATGGTAATAACGGCGGCGATGGCTACGTGGTCGCGCGACTGGCCAAAGCGGTCGGCATTGAGGTCACGTTGTTGGCCCAGGAGAGCGACAAACCGTTGCCGGAAGAGGCCGCGCTGGCACGCGAAGCATGGTTAAACGCGGGTGGCGAGATCCATGCTTCGAATATTGTCTGGCCCGAATCGGTAGATCTGATTGTTGATGCGCTGCTCGGTACCGGCTTGCAGCAAGCGCCCCGCGAATCCATTAGCCAGTTAATCGACCACGCTAATTCCCATCCTGCGCCGATTGTGGCGGTTGATATCCCTTCCGGCCTGCTGGCTGAAACCGGCGCTACGCCAGGCGCAGTGATCAACGCCGATCACACCATCACTTTTATTGCGCTGAAACTAGGCTTGCTCACTGGAAAAGCGCGGGATGTTACAGGACAACTGCATTTTGACTCACTGGGGCTGGATAGCTGGCTGGCAGGTCAGGAGACGAAAATTCAGCGGTTTTCGGCAGAACAACTTTCTCACTGGCTGAAACCGCGTCGCCCGACTTCGCATAAAGGCGATCACGGGCGGCTGGTGATTATCGGTGGCGATCACGGCACGGCGGGGGCTATTCGTATGACGGGGGAAGCGGCGCTACGTGCTGGTGCTGGTTTAGTCCGAGTACTGACCCGCAGTGAGAACATTGCGCCGCTGCTGACTGCACGACCAGAATTGATGGTGCATGAACTGACTATGGACTCTCTTACCGAAAGCCTGGAATGGGCCGATGTGGTGGTGATTGGTCCCGGTCTGGGCCAGCAAGAGTGGGGGAAAAAAGCCCTGCAAAAAGTTGAGAATTTTCGCAAACCGATGTTGTGGGATGCCGATGCATTGAACCTGCTGGCAATCAATCCCGATAAGCGTCACAATCGCGTGATCACGCCGCATCCTAGCGAGGCCGCACGGTTGTTAGGCTGTTCCGTCGCTGAAATTGAAAGTGACCGCTTACATTGCGCCAAACGTCTGGTACAACGTTATGGCGGCGTAGCGGTGCTGAAAGGTGCCGGAACCGTGGTCGCCGCCCATCCTGACGCTTTAGGCATTATTGATGCCGGAAATGCAGGCATGGCGAGCGGCGGCATGGGCGATGTGCTCTCTGGTATTATTGGCGCATTGCTTGGGCAAAAACTGTCGCCGTATGATGCAGCCTGTGCAGGCTGTGTCGCGCACGGTGCGGCAGCTGACGTACTGGCGGCGCGTTTTGGAACGCGCGGGATGCTGGCAACCGATCTCTTTTCCACGCTACAGCGTATTGTTAACCCGGAAGTGACTGATAAAAACCATGATGAATCGAGTAATTCCGCTCCCTGATGAGCAGGCAACATTAGACCTGGGCGAGCGGGTAGCGAAAGCCTGCGATGGAGCAACCGTAATCTATCTGTATGGCGATTTAGGCGCAGGTAAAACCACCTTTAGCCGGGGCTTTTTACAGGCTCTGGGTCATCAGGGTAATGTCAAAAGCCCCACTTATACGCTGGTCGAACCCTATACGCTCGACAACTTAATGGTCTATCACTTTGATTTGTACCGCCTTGCCGATCCCGAGGAGCTGGAGTTTATGGGGATCCGCGATTATTTTGCCAACGATGCCATCTGCCTTGTGGAGTGGCCACAACAAGGTACAGGTGTTCTTCCTGACCCGGATGTCGAAATACACATTGATTATCAGGCACAAGGCCGTGAGGCGCGCGTGAGTGCGGTTTCCTCTGCGGGTGAATTGTTGCTGGCGCGTTTAGCCGGTTAACCTTTGAAAGGTGGCGGGATGATGTATCGCATCAGAAATTGGTTGGTAGCGACGCTGCTGCTGCTGTGCACGCCGGTGGGTGCCGCGACGCTCTCTGATATTCAGGTTTCTAACGGTAATCAACAGGCACGGATAACGTTGAGTTTTATTGGCGATCCTGATTATGCGTTTAGCCATCAAAGCAAACGCACCGTGGCGCTCGATATCAAACAAACGGGCGTGATTCAGGGACTGCCGTTGTTGTTCAGCGGCAATAATCTGGTGAAGGCGATTCGCTCTGGAACGCCTAAAGATGCACAAACGCTACGGCTGGTGGTCGATCTTACCGAAAACGGTAAAACCGAAGCGGTGAAGCGGCAGAATGGCAGCAATTACACTGTCGTCTTTACGATTAACGCCGATGTGCCGCCACCGCCTCCTCCGCCGCCCGTGGTTGCGAAACGCGTTGAAACGCCTGCGGTTGTCGCACCGCGCGTCAGCGAACCGGCGCGCAATCCGTTTAAAACGGAAAGTAACCGCACTACGGGTGTTATCAGCAGTAATACGGTAACGCGTCCGGCAGCGCGCGCGACGGCTAACACTGGCGATAAAATTATCATCGCTATTGATGCCGGACACGGCGGTCAGGACCCTGGCGCTATCGGCCCCGGTGGTACGCGGGAGAAAAATGTCACCATCGCCATCGCGCGTAAATTGCGTACTTTGCTCAATGACGATCCGATGTTTAAAGGCGTTTTAACCCGTGACGGGGATTACTTTATCTCGGTGATGGGGCGCAGTGATGTGGCACATAAGCAAAACGCCAATTTCCTCGTGTCGATTCACGCTGATGCCGCACCGAACCGCAGTGCGACTGGCGCTTCCGTATTGGTGCTCTCTAACCGTCGCGCCAACAGTGAAATGGCCAGCTGGCTGGAGCAGCACGAGAAACAGTCGGAGCTGCTGGGTGGGGCGGGTGATGTGCTGGCGAACAGTCAGTCTGACCCCTATTTAAGCCAGGCGGTGCTGGATTTACAGTTCGGTCATTCCCAGCGGGTAGGGTATGATGTAGCGACCAGTATGATCAGTCAGTTGCAACGCATTGGCGAAATACATAAACGTCGACCAGAACACGCCAGCCTTGGCGTTCTGCGCTCGCCGGATATCCCATCAGTACTGGTCGAAACCGGTTTTATCAGCAACAACAGCGAAGAACGTTTGCTGGCGAGCGACGATTACCAACAACAGCTGGCAGAAGCCATTTACAAAGGCCTGCGCAATTACTTCCTTGCGCATCCGATGCAATCTGCGCCGCAGGGTGCAACGGCACAAACTGCCAGTACGGTGACGACGCCAGATCGCACGCTGCCAAACTAAGGACGATTGATGCCAATTCAGGTCTTACCGCCACAACTGGCGAACCAGATTGCCGCAGGTGAGGTGGTCGAGCGACCTGCGTCGGTAGTCAAAGAACTAGTGGAAAACAGCCTCGATGCAGGTGCGACGCGTATCGATATTGATATCGAACGCGGTGGGGCGAAACTTATCCGCATTCGTGATAACGGCTGCGGTATCAAAAAAGATGAGCTGGCGCTGGCGCTGGCTCGTCATGCCACCAGTAAAATCGCCTCTCTGGACGATCTCGAAGCCATTATCAGCCTGGGCTTTCGCGGTGAGGCGCTGGCGAGTATCAGTTCGGTTTCCCGCCTGACGCTCACTTCACGCACCGCAGAACAGCAGGAAGCCTGGCAGGCCTATGCCGAAGGACGCGACATGGACGTGACGGTTAAACCGGCGGCGCATCCGGTGGGAACGACGCTGGAGGTGCTGGATCTGTTCTACAACACCCCGGCGCGGCGCAAATTCCTGCGCACCGAGAAAACCGAATTTAGCCATATTGATGAAATCATCCGCCGCATTGCGCTGGCGCGTTTCGACGTCACGATCAACCTGTCGCATAACGGTAAAATTGTGCGTCAGTACCGCGCAGTGCCGGAAGGCGGGCAAAAAGAACGGCGCTTAGGCGCGATTTGCGGCACCGCTTTTCTCGAACAAGCGCTGGCGATTGAATGGCAACACGGCGATCTCACCCTGCGCGGCTGGGTGGCCGATCCAAATCACACTACGCCCGCACTGGCGGAAATTCAGTATTGCTACGTGAATGGTCGCATGATGCGCGATCGCCTGATCAATCATGCGATCCGCCAGGCCTGCGAAGACAAACTGGGGGCCGATCAGCAACCGGCATTTGTGTTGTATCTGGAGATCGACCCGCATCAGGTGGACGTCAACGTACACCCCGCCAAACACGAAGTGCGTTTCCATCAGTCGCGTCTGGTGCATGATTTTATCTATCAGGGCGTGCTGAGCGTGCTACAACAGCAACTGGAAACGCCGCTACCGCTGGACGATGAACCACAACCCGCACCGCGTGCCATCCCGGAAAACCGCGTGGCGGCGGGGCGCAATCACTTTGCAGAACCGGCAGCTCGTGAGCCGGTAGCTCCGCGCTACTCTCCTGCGCCCGCCTCAGGCAGTCGTCCGGCTGCCCCCTGGCCGAATGCGCAGCCAGGCTACCAGAAACAGCAAGGTGAAGTGTATCGCCAGCTTTTGCAAACGCCCGCGCCGATGCAAAAACCAAAAGCGCCGGAACCGCAGGAACCTGCACTTGCGGCGAACAGTCAGAGTTTTGGTCGGGTACTGACTATCGTCCATTCCGACTGTGCGTTGCTGGAGCGCGATGGCAACATTTCACTTTTATCCTTGCCAGTGGCAGAACGTTGGCTGCGTCAGGCACAATTGACGCCGGGTGAAGCGCCCGTTTGCGCCCAGCCGCTGCTGATTCCGTTGCGGCTAAAAGTTTCTGGCGAAGAAAAATCGGCATTAGAAAAAGCGCAGTCTGCCCTAGCGGAATTGGGTATTGATTTCCAGTCAGATGCACAGCATGTGACCATCAGGGCCGTGCCTTTACCCTTACGCCAACAAAATTTACAAATCTTGATTCCTGAACTGATAGGCTACCTGGCGAAGCAGTCCGTATTCGAACCTGGCAATATTGCGCAGTGGATTGCACGAAATCTGATGAGCGAACATGCGCAGTGGTCAATGGCACAGGCCATAACCCTGCTGGCGGACGTGGAACGGTTATGTCCGCAACTTGTGAAAACGCCGCCGGGTGGTCTGTTACAATCTGTTGATTTACATCCGGCGATAAAAGCCCTGAAAGATGAGTGATATCAGTAAGGCGAGCCTGCCTAAGGCGATTTTTTTGATGGGGCCGACGGCCTCCGGTAAAACGGCGTTAGCCATTGAGCTGCGTAAAATTTTACCAGTAGAGTTGATAAGCGTTGATTCTGCCCTTATTTACAAAGGGATGGATATCGGGACGGCGAAGCCGAACGCTGAAGAGTTACTCGCCGCGCCGCACCGATTGCTGGATATTCGCGATCCGTCGCAGGCTTACTCGGCTGCTGATTTTCGCCGCGATGCGCTGGCGGAAATGGCCGATATCACCGCGGCGGGGCGGATCCCACTGTTAGTGGGCGGTACGATGTTGTATTTCAAGGCATTGCTGGAAGGGTTGTCGCCGCTACCGTCGGCAGACCCGGAAGTGCGGGCCAGAATTGAGCAACAGGCGGCAGAGCAAGGTTGGGAGTCATTGCATCGTCAACTTCAGGAGGTAGATCCGGTTGCGGCAGCAAGGATTCATCCAAATGATCCACAAAGGCTTTCCCGGGCACTGGAAGTTTTTTTTATTTCGGGTAAAACTTTAACGGAACTGACGCAAACGTCAGGAGACGCTCTACCGTATCAGGTGCATCAGTTCGCCATCGCCCCGGCGAGCCGTGAACTGCTCCATCAACGCATTGAGCAGCGTTTTCATCAGATGTTGGCTTCAGGTTTTGAAGCAGAAGTCCGGGCGCTTTTTGCCCGAGGAGATTTGCATACGGACTTGCCTTCCATTCGTTGCGTGGGTTATCGCCAGATGTGGTCTTACCTTGAAGGCGAAATCTCATACGATGAAATGGTTTATCGAGGTGTTTGCGCCACGAGACAGTTGGCGAAGCGGCAGATAACCTGGCTGCGTGGTTGGGAAGGGGTTCACTGGCTTGACAGTGAAAAACCAGAACAGGCGCGTGACGAAGTATTACAGGTTGTTGGTGCTATCGCAGGCTGAATGTGTACAATTGAGACGTATCGTGCGCAATTTTTTCAGAATCGAAAGGTTCAAAGTACAAATAAGCATATAAGGAAAAGAGAGAATGGCTAAGGGGCAATCTTTACAAGATCCGTTCCTGAACGCACTGCGTCGGGAACGTGTTCCAGTTTCTATTTATTTGGTGAATGGTATTAAGCTGCAAGGGCAAATCGAGTCTTTTGATCAGTTCGTGATCCTGTTGAAAAACACGGTCAGCCAGATGGTTTACAAGCACGCGATTTCTACTGTTGTCCCATCTCGCCCGGTTTCTCATCACAGTAACAACGCCGGTGGCGGTACCAGCAGTAACTACCATCATGGTAGCAGCGCACAGAATACTTCCGCGCAACAGGACAGCGAAGAAACCGAATAAGGTTTCGGGCTGTTTTTTTACACGGGGAGCCAGCGATCCTGCGTTCCCCGCTGATCTATTTAGAGGGTTATACGCTTGTTTGACCGTTATGATGCTGGTGAGCAGGCGGTACTGGTACACATCTATTTTACGCAAGACAAAGATATGGAAGACCTCCAGGAGTTTGAATCTCTGGTCTCTTCCGCCGGTGTCGAAGCATTGCAGGTGATTACCGGTAGCCGTAAAGCGCCGCACCCAAAGTATTTTGTAGGTGAAGGTAAAGCAGTTGAAATTGCGGAAGCTGTCAAAGCGACGGGTGCTTCGGTCGTTCTTTTTGACCATGCCCTGAGCCCGGCGCAAGAGCGTAACCTGGAGCGTTTGTGCGAGTGTCGTGTTATCGACCGCACCGGCCTTATTTTAGATATTTTCGCCCAACGTGCGCGTACCCATGAGGGTAAGTTGCAGGTTGAGCTGGCGCAGCTGCGCCATCTGGCTACGCGCCTGGTGCGTGGCTGGACCCACCTTGAAAGACAGAAAGGCGGGATAGGTTTGCGTGGTCCGGGTGAAACCCAGCTCGAAACCGACCGTCGTTTGTTGCGTAATCGCATCGTGCAGATACAGTCGCGCCTGGAAAGAGTTGAAAAGCAGCGTGAGCAGGGGCGGCAATCGCGTATCAAAGCCGACGTTCCTACTGTTTCGCTGGTGGGATATACCAACGCCGGTAAATCTACCCTTTTCAATCGCATCACCGAAGCGCGGGTCTACGCGGCAGACCAGTTGTTTGCCACCCTCGACCCGACGTTGCGGCGTATTGACGTTGCAGATGTCGGTGAAACCGTACTTGCAGATACCGTAGGGTTTATTCGCCACCTGCCGCACGATCTGGTGGCAGCATTTAAAGCCACGTTACAAGAGACGCGGCAAGCCACATTACTGCTGCACGTCATTGATGCGGCGGATGTGCGTGTACAAGAAAACATCGAAGCGGTGAATACGGTTCTTGAAGAGATCGACGCTCACGAGATCCCAACCCTGCTGGTGATGAACAAGATCGATATGCTGGAAGATTTCGAACCGCGTATTGATCGGGACGAAGAGAACAAACCGATCCGTGTCTGGCTTTCCGCACAGACCGGAGCGGGGATACCACAGCTTTTTCAGGCTTTGACGGAGCGGCTTTCCGGCGAGGTGGCGCAGCATACATTGCGTCTGCCACCGCAGGAAGGGCGTCTGAGGAGTCGTTTTTATCAGCTTCAGGCAATAGAAAAAGAGTGGATGGAGGAGGACGGCAGCGTAAGTCTGCAAGTTCGTATGCCGATCGTTGACTGGCGTCGCCTCTGTAAACAAGAACCGGCGTTGATCGATTACCTGATCTAACGGCGTAGCGTCTGAAGCGTGGAGTCATATCCTCTGGCGTCGAAAGACAACAGGGATCACCGCATAACAAATATGGAGCACAAACATGGCGTGGAATCAGCCCGGTAATAACGGACAAGACCGCGACCCGTGGGGAAGCAGCAAACCTGGCGGCAACTCTGAGGGAAATGGAAACAAAGGCGGTCGCGATCAAGGGCCACCTGATTTAGATGATATCTTCCGCAAACTGAGCAAAAAGCTCGGTGGTCTGGGCGGCGGTAAAGGCACCGGATCTGGCGGTGGCAGTTCATCGCAAGGCCCGCGCCCGCAGCTTGGCGGTCGTGTCGTTACCATCGCAGCGGCAGCGATTGTCATTATCTGGGCGGCCAGTGGTTTCTATACCATTAAAGAAGCCGAACGCGGCGTGGTAACACGCTTTGGTAAATTCAGCCATCTGGTTGAGCCGGGTCTGAACTGGAAACCGACGTTTATCGACGAAGTCAAACCGGTGAACGTGGAAGCCGTGCGTGAACTGGCCGCTTCTGGTGTGATGCTGACGTCGGACGAGAACGTAGTGCGCGTTGAGATGAACGTGCAGTACCGCGTCACCAATCCGGAAAAATATCTGTATAGCGTGACCAGCCCGGATGACAGCCTGCGTCAGGCTACCGACAGCGCCCTGCGTGGAGTTATCGGTAAATACACCATGGACCGCATTCTGACGGAAGGTCGTACCGTGATTCGTAGCGATACTCAGCGCGAACTGGAAGAGACGATTCGTCCGTATGACATGGGTATCACGCTGCTGGACGTCAACTTCCAGGCTGCTCGTCCGCCGGAAGAAGTAAAAGCGGCGTTTGACGATGCGATTGCCGCGCGTGAAAACGAACAGCAATACATTCGTGAAGCAGAAGCGTATACCAACGAAGTTCAGCCGCGTGCGAACGGTCAGGCGCAACGTATCCTCGAAGAGGCGCGTGCGTACAAGGCCCAGACCATCCTGGAAGCTCAGGGTGAAGTGGCGCGCTTTGCTAAACTTCTGCCGGAATATAAAGCCGCGCCGGAAATTACTCGCGAGCGTCTGTATATCGAGACGATGGAAAAAGTGTTGGGTAACACCCGCAAAGTGCTGGTTAACGATAAAGGTGGCAACCTGATGGTTCTGCCGTTAGACCAGATGCTGAAAGGTGGTAACGCCCCTGCGGCGAAGAGCGATAACGGTGCCAGCAATCTGCTGCGTCTGCCGCCAGCCTCTTCCTCCACAACCAGTGGAGCAAGCAACACGTCGTCCACCAGTCAGGGCGATATTATGGACCAACGCCGCGCCAACGCGCAGCGTAACGACTACCAGCGTCAGGGGGAATAACGATGCGTAAGTCAGTTATCGCGATTATCATCATCGTGCTGGTAGTGCTTTACATGTCTGTCTTTGTCGTCAAAGAAGGTGAGCGTGGTATTACGCTGCGTTTTGGTAAGGTACTGCGTGACGATGACAACAAACCTTTGGTTTATGAGCCTGGTCTGCATTTCAAGATACCGTTCATTGAAACGGTGAAAATGCTCGACGCACGTATTCAGACCATGGACAACCAGGCCGACCGCTTTGTGACCAAAGAGAAGAAAGACCTGATCGTCGACTCTTACATCAAATGGCGCATCAGCGATTTCAGCCGTTACTACCTGGCAACGGGTGGTGGCGACATTTCGCAAGCGGAAGTGCTGTTGAAACGTAAGTTCTCTGACCGTCTGCGTTCTGAAATTGGTCGCCTGGACGTGAAAGATATCGTCACCGATTCCCGTGGTCGTCTGACCCTCGAAGTACGTGACGCGCTGAACTCCGGTTCTGCGGGTACAGAAGATGAAGTTACTACCCCGGCAGCAGATAACGCCATTGCCGAAGCGGCAGAGCGCGTAACGGCTGAGACGAAGGGCAAAGTTCCGGTCATCAACCCGAACAGTATGGCGGCGCTGGGTATTGAAGTTGTCGATGTGCGTATCAAGCAGATCAACCTGCCGACCGAAGTGTCTGAAGCGATCTACAACCGTATGCGCGCCGAGCGTGAAGCGGTAGCGCGTCGTCACCGTTCACAAGGTCAGGAAGAAGCGGAAAAACTGCGCGCGACTGCCGACTATGAAGTGACCAGAACGCTGGCAGAAGCTGAGCGTCAGGGCCGCATTATGCGTGGTGAAGGCGATGCCGAAGCAGCCAAACTGTTTGCTGATGCATTCAGTAAAGATCCGGACTTCTACGCATTCATCCGTAGCCTGCGTGCTTATGAGAACAGCTTCTCTGGCAATCAGGACGTGATGGTCATGAGCCCGGATAGCGATTTCTTCCGCTACATGAAGACGCCGACTTCCGCAACGCGTTAATATAACGACTGCGGTACAGGTCAATAAAGCCACCGCATCCTCAGGGATGTCGGTGGTTTTCTTTTTCTATAAGGATAATGAATGAATTCGACAATCTGGCTGGCGCTTGCCCTGGTTTTGGTACTGGAAGGTTTAGGGCCGATGCTTTACCCGAAGGCATGGAAGAAGATGATCTCTGCGATGACCAATTTGCCCGATAATATTTTACGTCGTTTTGGCGGTGGACTTGTGGTTGCGGGCGTTGTGGTCTACTACATGTTGAGGAAAACGATTGGCTGAACAAAAAACAGACTGTTCGAGGTCATTTTTGAGTGCAAAAAGTGCTGTAACTCTGAAAAAGCGATGGTAGAATCCATTTTTAAGCAAACGGTGATTTTGAAAAATGGGTAACAACGTCGTCGTACTGGGCACCCAATGGGGTGACGAAGGTAAAGGTAAGATCGTCGATCTTCTGACTGAACGGGCTAAATATGTTGTACGCTACCAGGGCGGTCACAACGCAGGCCATACTCTCGTAATCAACGGTGAAAAAACCGTTCTCCATCTTATTCCATCAGGTATTCTCCGCGAGAATGTAACCAGCATCATCGGTAACGGTGTTGTGCTGTCTCCGGCCGCGCTGATGAAAGAGATGAAAGAACTGGAAGACCGTGGCATCCCCGTTCGTGAGCGTCTGCTGCTGTCTGAAGCATGTCCGCTGATCCTTGATTATCACGTTGCGCTGGATAACGCGCGTGAGAAAGCGCGTGGCGCGAAAGCGATCGGCACCACCGGTCGTGGTATCGGGCCTGCTTATGAAGATAAAGTGGCACGTCGCGGTCTGCGTGTTGGCGACCTTTTCGACAAAGAAACCTTCGCTGAAAAACTGAAAGAAGTGATGGAATATCACAACTTCCAGTTGGTTAACTACTACAAAGCTGAAGCGGTTGATTACCAGAAAGTTCTGGATGATACGATGGCTGTTGCCGACATCCTGACTTCTATGGTGGTTGACGTTTCTGACCTGCTCGACCAGGCGCGTCAGCGTGGCGATTTCGTCATGTTCGAAGGTGCGCAGGGTACGCTGCTGGATATCGACCACGGTACTTATCCGTACGTAACTTCTTCCAACACCACTGCTGGTGGCGTGGCGACCGGTTCCGGCCTGGGCCCGCGTTATGTTGATTACGTTCTGGGTATCCTCAAAGCTTACTCAACTCGTGTAGGTGCAGGTCCTTTCCCGGCCGAACTGTTTGATGAAACTGGCGAGTTCCTCTGCAAGCAGGGTAACGAATTCGGTGCAACTACGGGTCGTCGTCGTCGTACCGGCTGGCTGGACACCGTTGCCGTTCGTCGTGCGGTACAGCTGAACTCCCTGTCTGGCTTCTGCCTGACTAAACTGGACGTTCTGGATGGCCTGAAAGAGGTTAAACTCTGCGTGGCTTACCGTATGCCGGATGGTCGCGAAGTGACTACCACTCCGCTGGCAGCTGACGACTGGAAAGGTGTAGAGCCGATTTACGAAACCATGCCGGGCTGGTCTGAATCCACTTTCGGCGTGAAAGATCGTAGCGGCCTGCCGCAGGCGGCGCTGAACTACATCAAGCGTATTGAAGAGCTGACCGGTGTGCCGATCGATATCATCTCTACCGGTCCGGATCGTACTGAAACCATGATTCTGCGCGACCCGTTCGACGCGTAATTCTGGTACGCCTGGCAGATATTTTGCCTGCCGGGCTAACAGTGTGATACATTGCTGTGTCGGTTAAGCCATTACGCTATCCGACACAGTGTTAAATCCTCGCTTTTTTCCTTCCCCGAACTGAAATAAATTAGCGACACAGCTTGTGGCTGGTTTATCATCAATATAAATGTATTTTTTCCCGATTTCCCTTTTGAGGTTGATGTGCAGTTAACGAGTTTCACTGATTACGGATTACGTGCGCTGATCTACATGGCGTCATTGCCAGAAGGGCGGATGACCAGTATTTCTGAAGTGACTGACGTCTACGGCGTCTCCCGTAATCATATGGTCAAAATAATCAATCAACTTAGTCGTGCCGGCTACGTGACTGCTGTTCGTGGAAAAAATGGCGGCATTCGCCTGGGTAAACCGGCGAGTGCGATACGTATTGGTGATGTGGTGCGCGAGCTGGAGCCCTTATCGCTGGTGAATTGCAGCAGTGAGTTTTGCCACATTACACCTGCCTGTCGGTTGAAACAGGCGCTTTCTAAGGCCGTGCAAAGTTTTCTTACGGAACTGGATAACTACACGCTTGCCGATTTGGTTGAAGAGAATCAACCGCTTTATAAATTATTGCTGTTGGAGTGACGAAAATCTTCATCAGAGATGACAACGGAGGAACCGAGATGTCACAAGATCCTTTCCAGGGACGCGAAGCTGAAAAATACGCGAATCCCATCCCTAGTCGGGAATTTATCCTCGAACATTTAACCAAACGTGAAAAACCGGCCAGCCGTGATGAGCTGGCGGTAGAACTGCACATTGAAGGCGAAGAGCAGCTTGAAGGCCTGCGTCGCCGCCTGCGCGCGATGGAGCGCGATGGTCAACTGGTCTTCACTCGTCGTCAGTGCTATGCGCTGCCGGAACGCCTCGACCTGGTGAAAGGTACCGTTATTGGCCACCGTGATGGCTACGGCTTTCTGCGGGTTGAAGGGCGTAAAGATGATTTGTATCTCTCCAGCGAGCAGATGAAAACCTGCATTCATGGCGATCAGGTGCTGGCGCAGCCGCTGGGTGCTGACCGTAAAGGTCGTCGTGAAGCGCGTATTGTCCGCGTACTGGTGCCAAAAACCAGCCAGATTGTTGGTCGCTACTTTACCGAAGCGGGCGTCGGCTTTGTGGTTCCTGACGATAGCCGTCTGAGCTTCGATATCTTAATCCCGCCCGATCAGATCATGGGCGCGCGGATGGGCTTTGTGGTCGTAGTCGAACTGACTCAGCGTCCGACTCGCCGCACCAAAGCGGTGGGTAAAATCGTCGAAGTGCTGGGCGACAATATGGGCACCGGCATGGCGGTTGATATCGCTCTGCGTACCCATGAAATTCCGTATATCTGGCCGCAGGCTGTTGAGCAACAGGTTGCGGGGCTGAAAGAAGAAGTGCCGGAAGAAGCAAAAGCGGGCCGTGTCGATTTGCGCGATTTACCGCTGGTCACCATTGATGGCGAAGACGCCCGTGACTTTGACGATGCAGTTTACTGCGAGAAAAAACGCGGCGGCGGCTGGCGTTTATGGGTCGCGATTGCCGACGTCAGCTACTATGTGCGTCCGCCAACGCCGCTGGACAGAGAAGCGCGTAACCGTGGCACGTCGGTGTACTTCCCTTCGCAGGTTATCCCGATGCTGCCGGAAGTGCTCTCTAACGGCCTGTGTTCGCTCAACCCGCAGGTAGACCGCCTGTGTATGGTGTGCGAGATGACGGTTTCGTCGAAAGGCCGCCTGACGGGCTACAAATTCTACGAAGCGGTGATGAGCTCTCACGCGCGTCTGACCTACACCAAAGTCTGGCATATTCTGCAGGGCGATCAGGATCTGCGCGAGCAGTACGCCCCGCTGGTTAAGCATCTCGAAGAGTTGCATAACCTCTATAAAGTGCTGGATAAAGCCCGTGAAGAACGCGGTGGGATCTCATTTGAGAGCGAAGAAGCGAAGTTCATTTTCAACGCTGAACGCCGTATTGAACGTATCGAACAGACCCAGCGTAACGACGCGCACAAATTAATTGAAGAGTGCATGATTCTGGCGAATATCTCGGCGGCGCGTTTCGTTGAGAAAGCGAAAGAACCGGCACTGTTCCGTATTCACGACAAGCCGAGCACCGAAGCGATTACCTCTTTCCGTTCAGTGCTGGCGGAGCTGGGGCTGGAGCTGCCGGGTGGTAACAAGCCGGAACCGCGTGACTACGCGGAACTGCTGGAGTCGGTTGCCGACCGTCCTGATGCAGAAATGCTGCAAACCATGCTGCTACGCTCGATGAAACAGGCGATTTACGATCCAGAAAACCGTGGTCACTTCGGTCTGGCATTGCAGTCCTATGCGCACTTTACTTCGCCGATTCGTCGTTATCCTGACCTGACGCTGCACCGCGCCATTAAATATCTGCTGGCGAAAGAGCAGGGGCATCAGGGCAACACCACTGAAACCGGCGGCTACCATTATTCGATGGAAGAGATGTTGCAACTGGGTCAGCACTGTTCGATGGCGGAACGTCGTGCCGACGAAGCAACGCGCGATGTCGCTGACTGGCTGAAGTGTGACTTCATGCTCGACCAGGTAGGTAACGTCTTTAAAGGCGTAATTTCCAGCGTCACTGGCTTTGGCTTCTTCGTCCGTCTGGACGACTTGTTCATTGATGGTCTGGTCCATGTCTCTTCGCTGGACAATGACTACTATCGCTTTGACCAGGTAGGGCAACGCCTGATGGGGGAATCCAGCGGCCAGACTTATCGCCTGGGCGATCGCGTGGAAGTTCGCGTCGAAGCGGTTAATATGGACGAGCGCAAAATCGACTTTAGTCTGATCTCCAGTGAACGCGCACCGCGCAACGTCGGTAAAACGGCGCGCGAGAAAGCGAAAAAAGGCGATGCAGGCAAAAAAGGCGGCAAGCGTCGTCAGGTCGGTAAAAAGGTAAACTTTGAGCCAGACAGCGCCTTCCGCGGTGAGAAAAAAACGAAGCCGAAAGCGGCGAAGAAAGACGCGAGAAAAGCGAAAAAGCCATCGGCGAAAACGCAGAAAATAGCCGCAGCGACCAAAGCGAAGCGTGCGGCGAAGAAAAAAGTGGCAGAGTGATCAATACCCTCTTTAAAAGAAGAGGGTTAGATTGCTGACAAAATGCGCTTTGTTCATGCCGGATGCGGCGTGAACGCCTTATCCGGCCTACATAATCACGCAAATTCAATATATTGCAGAGATCATGTAGGCCGGATAAACGTAGTGCATCAGGCAAAACGTAAACAACGAGTACATTAATGAGCGAAATGATTTACGGCATCCACGCAGTGCAGGCCCTGCTGGAGCGCGCCCCTGAACGTTTTCAGGAAGTCTTTATTTTAAAAGGCCGTGAAGATAAACGTCTGTTACCGCTGATTCACGCCCTTGAGTCTCAGGGCGTGGTTATCCAGTTGGCAAACCGCCAATATCTCGACGAGAAAAGCGACGGTGCCGTGCATCAGGGCATTATCGCCCGCGTGAAGCCAGGACGTCAGTATCAGGAAAACGATCTGCCGGATCTGATCGCTTCGCTCGATCAACCGTTCCTGCTGATCCTCGACGGCGTAACCGATCCGCACAACCTCGGCGCGTGCCTGCGTAGTGCGGACGCCGCAGGCGTTCATGCGGTGATTGTGCCGAAAGATCGCTCCGCACAGCTCAACGCTACGGCGAAAAAAGTAGCCTGCGGCGCGGCAGAAAGCGTTCCGCTGATTCGGGTGACTAACCTTGCGCGCACCATGCGTATGTTGCAGGAAGAGAATATCTGGATCGTCGGTACGGCAGGCGAGGCGGATCATACACTCTATCAGAGCAAAATGACCGGACGCCTGGCGCTGGTGATGGGCGCGGAAGGTGAAGGTATGCGTCGCCTGACCCGTGAACATTGCGATGAGTTGATCAGCATCCCAATGGCAGGAAGTGTTTCTTCCCTGAACGTTTCGGTTGCAACCGGAATTTGCTTATTTGAAGCGGTTCGTCAGCGCAGCTAGTTCCTCTGAATTATGAAAAGCCATCCAGATTTGGATGGTTTTTTT
>NZ_JBQZXE010000077.1:0-17467 GCF_053555855.1 Shigella sp. SIG3 | reverse complement strand
ATTCCTTAAATGTTTCCAGCAAATTAATAGATTAAGCGAATAAATTATCCTTAGCATTCACTTTCATATCAGCATACTCCTGCTGCACAACAACTCCACTGCATGTGTCAGAAGGTTAGCATCAAATGATAACCTGGTGAAATAGCCTGGAGACATTTAAAATATCTACATTAAGTTGTTAGAAATACTTAATGAAAAACAGAAATCTCATTCATTTAATTTATAATTAAATGATATCTCTTCCCGCAGAATGCGGGAATCACACAATCAATATTTATTCAATAAAATCTGATGATTTTAACTTGTTAACACTAAAAAACGCGCCCAGCTATCTATTATCCTGACCCGTAAAGGCTAAACAATAAATTCATTATAGTGATAATATTCATGTGATAGTTTGTTTGCGGCGAGAGATAATTCGCTTTTTATCACCGAGCTTGTCCCAATAACCAGGATTAATCAGCGCAATTTTGATCTTAACCTACCGCAAAACAACCGTGCTTCATGATACAAATGGATTCTCATTATCTGAACAATACGCAGCACGTCTATGACAAAGGGCGAGTTATGCAAACTGAGCAACAGCGAGCCGTAACGCGGCTTTGTATCCAGTGTGGATTATTTCTTTTGCAACATGGTGCGGAAAGCGCGTTGGTTGATGAGCTTTCCTCACGACTGGGTCGGGCGCTGGGAATGGACAGCGTCGAAAGTTCTATCTCTTCGAACGCCATAGTGCTGACAACTATTAAAGATGGGCAATGCCTGACATCGACACGTAAAAATCACGATCGCGGCATTAATATGCATGTGGTGACTGAAGTCCAGCACATTGTGATTCTTGCGGAGCATCATCTGCTGGATTACAAAGGCGTAGAGAAACGATTTAGCCAAATTCAACCATTACGTTACCCAAGATGGCTGGTAGCCTTAATGGTTGGCCTTTCTTGCGCCTGTTTCTGTAAACTCAATAACGGTGGCTGGGATGGTGCCGTCATCACCTTCTTTGCCAGTACGACCGCGATGTATATCCGCCAGCTGCTGGCACAACGTCATCTTCATCCACAGATCAACTTTTGCCTTACCGCTTTCGCCGCCACCACCATTTCCGGATTGCTTTTGCAACTCCCCACTTTCAGCAATACCCCCACCATTGCGATGGCCGCCAGCGTTCTGCTGCTAGTGCCGGGCTTTCCGTTGATTAATGCCGTCGCCGATATGTTTAAAGGCCACATCAATACCGGACTGGCACGCTGGGCGATCGCCAGTCTGCTGACACTGGCTACCTGCGTCGGCGTAGTGATGGCACTGACGATTTGGGGTCTACGCGGATGGGTGTGATCGAATTTCTGTTAGCGTTGGCGCAGGATATGATCCTCGCCGCCATTCCTGCGGTCGGCTTTGCGATGGTGTTCAACGTTCCCGTGCGGGCGTTACGCTGGTGTGCGCTGCTTGGCTCGATAGGTCATGGTTCCCGAATGATCTTGATGACCAGCGGGTTGAATATTGAGTGGTCAACCTTTATGGCTTCTATGCTGGTCGGTACCATTGGTATTCAATGGTCGCGCTGGTATCTGGCGCATCCGAAAGTGTTTACCGTGGCGGCCGTTATCCCTATGTTCCCGGGCATATCGGCTTATACCGCAATGATTTCGTCGGTAAAAATCAGCCAGTTAGGTTACAGCGAACCGTTGATGATTACCCTGTTAACCAACTTTCTTACAGCTTCATCGATTGTTGGTGCGTTATCCATCGGTCTTTCCATTCCTGGATTATGGTTGTACCGCAAGCGCCCTCGCGTATAAAATTGCCTCGCTTAAGCACACGGATGAGAGACAGCCTCCTCTCCTCCGTGTGTTACTATAAAAGTTATCTCCCTTCTCGTTCATCGTTCCATATTTGAGAAACAGTATGTCTTCCAGAGTTTTGACCCCGGACGTCGTTGGTATTGACGCCCTGGTACACGATCACCAAACCGTTCTGGCAAAAGCTGAAGGCGGTGTGGTTGCCGTATTTGCTAACAATGCCCCGGCGTTTTATGCCGTCACGCCTGCACGCCTGGCTGAACTGCTGGCGCTGGAAGAAAAGCTAGCGCGTCCGGTAAGCGATGTCGCTCTGGACGATCAACTCTATCAGGAACCGCAAGCCGCTCCCGTTGCTGTACCCATGGGGAAATTCGCCATGTATCCGGACTGGCAACCCGATGCCGATTTTATCCGCCTGGCGGCGCTATGGGGCGTGGCGCTAAGAGAGCCGGTGACCACCGAAGAACTGGCCTCATTCATTGCCTACTGGCAGGCGGAAGGTAAAGTCTTTCACCATGTGCAGTGGCAACAAAAACTGGCGCGCAGCCTGCAAATCGGTCGTGCCAGCAACGGCGGACTGCCGAAACGAGATGTGAATACGGTCAGTGAACCTGACAGCCAAATTCCACCAGGATTCAGAGGGTAACGATGAAAAACGTTGGCGACCTGATGCAACGCCTGCAAAAAATGATGCCTGCCCATATCAAACCTGCATTCAAAACGGGTGAAGAGCTACTGGCCTGGCAGAAAGAACAAGGGGTGATCCGCTCCGCCGCTCTCGAACGTGAAAATCGGGCGATGAAAATGCAGCGCACCTTTAACCGCTCCGGTATTCGTCCACTGCATCAGAACTGCTCCTTTGAGAACTATCGCGTTGAGTGTGAAGGGCAGATGAATGCGTTAAGCAAAGCGCGCCAGTATGTCGAAGAGTTTGACGGCAACATCGCCAGCTTCATCTTTTCTGGTAAGCCAGGAACCGGCAAAAACCATCTGGCGGCGGCAATCTGCAACGAGCTGCTGCTACGCGGTAAATCCGTATTGATCATCACCGTGGCCGATATTATGTCGGCGATGAAAGATACCTTCAGGAATAGCGGTACCAGCGAAGAACAACTGCTTAACGATCTGAGCAACGTTGATCTGCTGGTGATCGATGAGATCGGCGTGCAGACCGAATCGAAATACGAAAAAGTGATCATCAACCAGATCGTCGATCGCCGCTCTTCTTCCAAACGCCCAACCGGGATGCTGACCAACAGTAATATGGAAGAGATGACCAAGTTGCTGGGCGAACGCGTGATGGACCGTATGCGCCTGGGTAACAGTTTATGGGTGATCTTCAACTGGGATAGCTACCGTAGCCGGGTAACGGGTAAAGAGTATTAATCCCCGTTTCTGGCGGTATACTGCGACACAATTCCACCTTGAGTAATGATGATGAAAACTATTAAACATCTTCTGTGCTGTGCCATTGCCGCCAGCGCATTAATTTCCACCGGGGTGCATGCTGCGTCCTGGAAAGATGCGCTCTCCAGCGCCGCCAGCGAACTTGGCAACCAAAACAGCACGACACAGGAAGGCGGTTGGTCGCTCGCGTCATTAACTAACTTGCTTAGCAGCGGAAACCAGGCCTTAAGCGCAGATAACATGAACAATGCCGCAGGCATTCTGCAATACTGCGCGAAGCAAAAGCTGGCTTCGGTAACCGATGCCGAAAACATCAAGAACCAGGTGCTGGAAAAGCTGGGCCTGAACAGTGAAGAGCAAAAAGAAGACACCAACTATCTGGACGGTATTCAGGGTTTGCTGAAAACAAAAGATGGTCAGCAACTAAATCTGGATAACATCGGAACGACTCCGCTGGCAGAAAAGGTGAAAACCAAAGCCTGCGATCTGGTGTTAAAGCAGGGGCTGAACTTCATTTCCTGAACCGCGAAACGCCGCGTTTTAGCTGTTACCCGGCTGACGCGGCTCTCTCCTGCCCTTTTCCCTGCTCCTGGACGGTTTTCCCCCTGTTACACGGGAAGCGACCGCGATCAAAAAAGTCTGTTTATAAACTAATTCCTAACAACATCGCATTTTTTTGACACTAGAATTGCAGCAATATGGCGACGCCATTACATTGTGCTTCTCAAAAAGCTTAAACGTTGGCTAAACGGCCCGGTTTAGTGAGGATCGCCCGTTGTCAGAACTACTCTCTTTCGCCCTTTTTCTCGCCTCTGTGCTGATTTACGCATGGAAAGCGGGACGTAACACCTGGTGGTTTGCAGCCACGTTAACGGTGCTGGGGCTATTTGTCGTTTTAAATATCACCCTGTTTGCCAGCGACTATTTTACTGGCGATGGTATTAACGACGCGGTTCTCTATACCTTAACCAACAGCCTGACCGGTGCTGGCGTCAGCAAATACATCCTGCCGGGTATCGGCATTGTGCTGGGGCTGACGGCGGTGTTCGGTGCGCTGGGCTGGATCCTGCGCCGTCGTCGTCATCATCCGCACCATTTTGGTTACAGCCTGCTGGCGCTCTTACTGGCGCTGGGTTCGGTGGACGCCAGCCCGGCATTTCGTCAGATAACGGAACTGGTGAAATCCCAGTCACGCGATGGCGACCCGGACTTTGCGGCTTATTATAAAGAGCCGTCGAAAACTATCCCTGACCCGAAACTCAACCTGGTTTATATCTACGGCGAAAGTCTCGAGCGGACCTATTTTGATAACGAAGCTTTCCCGGATCTCACGCCTGAACTGGGCGCGTTGAAAAATGAAGGCCTGGATTTCAGCCACACGCAGCAGCTGCCAGGAACGGATTACACGATTGCGGGCATGGTGGCTTCTCAGTGCGGCATACCGCTGTTCGCCCCCTTTGAAGGCAACGCCTCCGCCTCTGTCTCCAGCTTCTTCCCGCAGAACATCTGTCTGGGCGATATCCTGAAAAACTCGGGTTATCAGAACTATTTCGTGCAGGGCGCAAATCTGCGTTTTGCCGGTAAAGATGTGTTCCTGAAATCGCACGGCTTCGACCACTTATACGGCTCAGAAGAGCTGAAAAGCGTGGTAGCCGACCCGCACTATCGCAACGACTGGGGATTCTACGACGATACCGTTCTCGATGAAGCGTGGAAAAAGTTTGAAGAGCTTTCCCGCTCAGGTCAGCGATTCTCACTGTTTACCCTGACAGTCGATACCCATCACCCGGATGGTTTTATCTCGCGCACCTGTAACCGCAAAAAATATGATTTTGACGGTAAGCCGAATCAGTCATTCAGCGCGGTAAGTTGCAGCCAGGAGAATATCGCGACGTTTATCAACAAAATCAAAGCGTCACCGTGGTTTAAAGATACTGTCATCGTCGTCTCTTCTGACCATTTAGCGATGAACAACACGGCGTGGAAATACCTCAATAAGCAGGATCGCAATAACCTGTTTTTTGTCATTCGTGGCGACAAGCCGCAGCAAAAGACGCTGGCAGTGAAGCGTAACACGATGGATAACGGCGCGACGGTGCTGGACATTCTCGGTGGCGATAACTATCTCGGACTTGGTCGTAGCAGTTTATCCGGGCAGTCGATGTCGGAAATCTTCCTCAATATCAAAGAGAAAACATTGGCGTGGAAGCCAGATATCATCCGCCTGTGGAAATTCCCTAAAGAGATGAAAGAGTTCACCATCGACCAGCAGAAAAACATGATTGCCTTCTCGGGTAGCCATTTCCGTTTGCCGCTGCTGTTGCGGGTTTCAGACAAACGCGTGGAACCGCTGCCGGAAAGCGAATACTCAGCACCGCTGCGTTTCCAGCTGGCCGATTTCGCTCCACGCGACAATTTCGTCTGGGTTGACAGTTGCTACAAGATGGCACAACTCTGGGCTCCGGAACTGGCACTTTCCACCGACTGGTGTGTCTCGCAGGGGCAGCTTGGCGGTCAGCAAATTGTTCAGCATGTTGACAAAACAACATGGAAGAGCAAGACGGCATTTAAAGATACGGTCATCGACATGGCGCGTTACAAAGGCAATGTCGATACGCTGAAGATTGTTGATAACGATATTCGCTACAAAGCCGACAGTTTCATCTTTAACGTCGCCGGTGCGCCAGAAGAGGTGAAACAGTTTAGCGGGATTTCCCGTCCGGAGTCGTGGGGCCGCTGGTCCAACGCGCAGCTGGGCGATGAAGTAAAAATCGAGTACAAGCATCCGCTGCCGAAGAAATTTGACCTGGTGATTACCGCCAAAGCATACGGCAATAACGCCAGCCGTCCTATTCCGGTACGCGTAGGCAATGAAGAACAAACTCTTGTGCTGGGCAATGAAGTGACCACCACCACACTGCATTTCGATAACCCAACCGATGCCGACACACTGGTAATTGTGCCGCCGGAACCTGTCTCAACCAACGAAGGGAATATCCTCGGACACTCGCCGCGTAAGCTCGGGATCGGCATGGTGGAAATTAAAGTGGTAGAACGTGAAGGGTAATTCCTGACTGATGTGTAGGTCGCATAGGGTGCGACCTACACGCCTTCTCCGGCTTACAACACATTATTAAGAAACAAAAAAAACAGCGCCCAACACTTCCCCGGACGCTGCATGGCAACTTTAATAATCTCGCCTTATCAGAAAGTAATTACACCCTTAATCAACTCACGATTGTTAATCACATCGCGCTCGTAGGTTTCTGCCAGCGTGGCGAACGGATAGCGATGGGTTAACATCATGTCGGCAGTGATTTTCCCTTCCGCCATCAGTCGACCGACTTTAGCGAAATCTTCCGGCGTGGCGTTGCGGCTGCCCATCATCGTCGTTTCTTTTTTATGGAATTCCGGATCGGAGAACTGCAACTCACCTTTAAACAGACCGACAAATACCACCGTGCCGCCGTGACGAATCAGATTCACGGTATTATTCATCGCATGTTGATTACCTGTCGCGTCGATCACTTTCTGCGCCAGCGAACCACCAAACTGCGCCCGCAGCTGCGCGTCAAAATCTTCGGCTGACGGGTCCAGCACGGGCAACTCCAGACGCGTTGCCACATGTTCACGGCGCGCCGGACTGGTATCCGCCACCACCACCTGTGCGCCATCGGCTTTAGCGATTGCCGCCGCGCCCAGACCGATTGGCCCCGCCCCGACCACCAGCACCTGCTCGCCGGGAGCAATGGCTGCGCGACGCACCGCATGAGCGCTAATAGCGAAAGGTTCAATCAATGCGGCCGCCTGCGGGTCAATACCGTCTGCGGGCAAAATGTTCGCCACCGGCACGCTCAAATACTCACTAAAACCGCCATCCTGATGCACGCCAATGACTGAAATTTTTTCACAGCAGTTGGTACGCCCGCTTTTACACGCCGGGCATTGCTGACAGGCAACATAAGGGATCACAGCAACTTGCTGACCATTTTTAAGATCAGCAATATTTTTACCCAGCCCAACAATCTCCCCACATATTTCATGGCCTAAAACCCGTGGATAACTAAAAAATGGTTGATTTCCACCCCAGGCATGAATATCGGTACCGCAAATCCCGACAGACTTAATTTTTATTAATGCTTCATTGTCACCCGGAATAGGTATCTCGCGTTGTTTCCAGACTAATTCTTTCGGCTGCTGGCAAATTAAAACATTCATCGTAGACATGATTCGGCTCTCCATTTTTTGTTGCCTTAGATATCAATGAAAATGAAAAATGGCAGCGGAACGGAAAATCTGTTTTGTGAAAACACACGCATAAAAATGTTTTAAATCGGGTTTTAATGGACTCACAAGGAGGAAAATATGAGTCGTTCACAAAATTTACGCCACAATGTGATTAACCAGGTCATTGATGATATGGCGCGGGGTCATATCCCTTCCCCACTTCCATCGCAAAGTGCGCTGGCGGAAATGTACAACATCAGCCGCACTACAGTGCGTCATATTCTCAGCCAATTACGCGAATGCGGCATCTTAACGCAGGTTGGAAACGACTATGTTATTGCGCGTAAACCTGACCATGATGACGGTTTCGCCTGTACTACCGCTTCAATGAGTGAACAAAACAAAGTGTTTGAGCAGGCTTTTTTCACGATGATAAACCAGCGTCAGTTACGCCCTAGGGAAACTTTTTCTGAACTGCAACTGGCTCGGGCCGCGGGTGTCAGCCCGGTGGTTGTAAGAGAATATCTTTTAAAATTCGGCCGTTATAATCTTATTCAAAGCGAAAAGCGCGGCCAGTGGAGCATGAAGCAATTCGATCAATCCTACGCCGAGCAGCTGTTTGAGCTACGCGAAATGCTCGAAACACATTCACTTCAGCACTTTCTCAACCTGCCTGATCATGATCCCCGCTGGCTGCAGGCGAAAACCATGCTAGAACGTCATCGGCTACTGCGTGACAACATCGGCAATAGCTTTCGCATGTTCTCGCAACTTGACAGAGATTTTCACTCCTTACTGCTTTCAGCTGCCGACAATATCTTTTTTGATCAATCGCTTGAGATCATCTCAGTCATCTTTCATTTTCACTATCAATGGGACGAAAGCGATCTTAAACAGCGCAATATCATTGCCGTCGATGAACATATGACCATTCTCAGCGCTCTGATTTGCCGCAGTGACCTTGATGCCACCCTTGCGCTCCGTAACCATTTGAATTCAGCTAAACAATCAATGATTCGATCCATTAATGAGAACACGCGTTATGCTCATTAAGTACGGATTAAAAACAGCAAACTATTAGCGGGTGCACGGTTTTATCAAAAGATAAATACCGGAAATTCCCGCTTACCTATGCTCACAATCAGTCGACTAAAAATGTTTTTGTGAGCGGTAATAAAGTCCTAAAACTTTAACCTGCCGTTAATGTCAACCTTGCGTAATGCACAATTACGTAAACAATTAAAATTATAAATACAGGAGTTCGGCGTGGAAAAAGAAAATATCACCCTCGATCCGCGTTCTTCATTTACTCCATCTTCGTCGGCAGATATTCCCGTGCCACCAGATGGATTAGTTCAACGCAGTACCCGAATTAAACGCATTCAAACCACCGCCATGTTGTTATTATTTTTTGCGGCGGTAATCAATTATCTCGACCGCAGTTCGCTGTCGGTAGCAAATTTAACGATTCGTGAAGAATTGGGATTAAGTGCCACCGAAATCGGCGCTTTGCTCTCCGTGTTTTCACTCGCTTACGGCATTGCGCAACTTCCTTGCGGCCCACTATTGGATCGTAAAGGCCCACGCCTGATGCTGGGACTGGGGATGTTCTTCTGGTCACTGTTCCAGGCCATGTCTGGCATGGTGCACAGCTTTACGCAGTTCGTGTTGGTGCGTATCGGTATGGGGATTGGTGAAGCGCCGATGAACCCATGCGGTGTAAAAGTCATTAACGACTGGTTCAACATCAAAGAGCGCGGACGCCCGATGGGCTTCTTCAACGCAGCTTCTACCATTGGCGTTGCGGTAAGCCCACCGATTCTGGCGGCAATGATGCTGGTGATGGGCTGGCGCGGGATGTTTATTACCATTGGTGTACTGGGGATTTTTCTCGCCATCGGCTGGTATATGCTCTATCGCAACCGCGAGCACGTAGAACTGACTGCCGTTGAACAAGCTTATCTCAATGCAGGTAGCGTCAATGCCCGCCGAGATCCGCTCAATTTTGCCGAATGGCGCAGCCTGTTCCGTAACCGCACAATGTGGGGAATGATGCTCGGATTCAGTGGCATCAACTACACTGCGTGGCTGTATCTGGCCTGGCTTCCTGGTTACCTGCAAACAGCCTATAACCTGGATTTAAAAAGCACAGGGTTGATGGCGGCTATCCCTTTCCTGTTTGGGGCTGCCGGGATGCTGGTCAACGGTTACGTTACTGACTGGCTGGTCAAAGGGGGAATGGCTCCGATTAAAAGCCGTAAGATCTGCATTATTACCGGGATGTTCTGTTCTGCCGCCTTTACGCTGATAGTACCACAAGCGACAACATCCATGATGGCGGTTCTGCTGATTGGCATGGCACTGTTCTGTATTCACTTTGCCGGAACATCCTGCTGGGGCTTGATCCACGTCGCAGTTGCTTCTCGCATGACTGCGTCGGTGGGCAGTATCCAGAACTTTGCCAGCTTCATCTGCGCCTCTTTCGCGCCGATCATTACTGGTTTTATTGTTGATACAACCCACTCATTCCGTCTGGCACTAATCATTTGCGGTTGCGTCACCGCAGCGGGAGCACTGGCGTACATCTTCCTGGTTCGCCAGCCGATCAACGACCCGCGTAAAGATTAAACTCCCTATGCCCGATAACATTTTGCTTATCGGGCATTTTTATGGCGATTAAAACGTTTCCCAGTTCTCCCCGCTATCTGCCACTGCCATTTTACGCGGCGTAGCTGGCGTCACGGTTTTTACCACAGCCGATGTTTCACGCTGCTGTTGCTGCTGTTGCTGAATCCGGAACACTGCCACAGCTTCGGTCAGGCGACTGGCCTGCTCTTCCAGCGCGGCGGCGGCAGCGGCAGATTCTTCCACCAGCGCGGCGTTCTGTTGAGTTACCCGGTCCATCTCAGCAACCGCTAAGCCAACCTGATCGATACCACGGCTCTGCTCATCAGAAGCAGAAGCTATTTCGCCCATAATGTCCGTCACGCGGGTCACAGCACTGACAATCTCCGCCATTGTTTCCCCGGCGCTTTCGACCAGCGTAGAGCCAACATCCACTTTCCCCACCGAGTCTTCAATCAGGCTTTTAATTTCACGAGCCGCCTGGGCGCTACGCTGGGCCAGATTACGCACTTCTCCCGCAACCACCGCAAAACCACGTCCTTGCTCACCCGCACGCGCTGCTTCAACCGCCGCGTTCAAAGCCAGAATATTGGTCTGGAAGGTAATGCCGTCAATTACGCTGATAATATCGGCGATTTTCTGCGAACTGGTGGAGATATCGCGCATAGTCTGCACCACGTTATCTACCACTTTGCCGCCGCGTTGCGCCGTTTCAGAAGCACTTAATGCCAGATGGCTGGCCTGGCGCGCATTCTCGGCGTTCTGTTTCACCGTTGCGGTCAGTTGCTCCATGCTGGCTGCCGTCTCTTCCAGCGAAGCGGCCTGTTGCTCGGTGCGCGAAGAGAGATCATTATTGCCGGTAGCGATTTCGCTGGCACCGCTATAGATGGCATTGGCCCCGTTGCGCACATCACCGACGGTACGCATCAGCTCTCCCTGCATATGGCGCAAACTCTCTGCCAGTTGCCCCATCTCATTAGAGCCATCCACCTCAATCGGTTTCACCAGATCGCCGCCTGCAATATGACGAATGCTGTCAATCAGGCGATTCATTGGCGCTACCAGCGAGGCTTTAATACCGAACCAGACGGCGAAGATGACCGCCAGTACGACGATCATCACGCCCACCAGAATCCACATCGCCTGGCTGTAGGAGGCATTGTTATCGCTGACGGCGATATCATAGAGCCGATCGTTTTGCTCCATGTAAGCCACATACTGCTTCTCGAAACCGTCCTGATATCCCTGGGTCGGCTGATCAAAGAACTCGTTGATTTTGCCTGCACCTAACAGTTGGATCAGCTCCGCCAGCGCATTGTGATAAATATCGTAATTACGTTTGATCTCTGCCGCTGCGGCGGTGCTCTGACGCGGGTCACGCGGCAACGCTTCGTAATCCGCCCAGTTTTTTTCCGCCTGTTTCAGCGAAATACTGGCACTCTGCATCAGCTCAGCAACGGTTGAACCGCTACCAATATTATTCTGATCCATCATGTAGCGGATACCCGCGCGGTTGAGGGTGTTACGCGTCTGCAACAACGCGACCCAGCTGCCATTCAGCGTGGATTGCTGCTGGCGAATGGTTTGTAAAACAGTGAAATTTTCTTTGTCATTCTTTAAGGCATTAAAAAACAGACCGCCTGATGTCAGTTGTAAAAGGCCAAAAACGGCCAAAACCAGCAGTAAGCTGGTCACGATCTTGATACGTTTTAACATGGTTTCTCTTTCCTGTGGACCGATGCAAGATTTTCGGCCTGGAAAGCAAAAACTTTATGAAAAGGTGTAACCCGCCATCCATGGAAAAACCAGGCGCTGGTTATCAGATACTAAAAAGTTATTCATTATCGCCCGGGATGTCTTCTTGTCGGGAATTGCCCAGAGCAATAAATTCCTCTAACAGATGGGTTAACTGTTGCATTTTCTCGGCAGTAAACTGAGCTTCAATCTGCCGATAGGCTTCTTCAATCTGTGTCTGAGCGCGGTTATACAGCGCCTGCCCCTCTTTGGTCAGCGAGATATAGAGCTTCCGCTGATCATTGATCGGCTTTAATCGCAACACTAAACCGTCGCGTTCCATCCGCGTGAGGATCCCGGTCAGGCTTGGGCGCAAAATGCAGGCGCGATACGCCAGATCGTGAAAATCCATTGATGGGCTTTCCGCCAGAATACGCACGATGCGCCACTGTTGCTCAGTCAAATTATGCCGTTTAACGATTGGGCGAAAATAACTCATCGCCGCTTCTCGCGCCTGGAGCAACGCAATGGTTAGTGAGTCGTGCATTATCTTTCCCCTGAAAAATTCAAAATCATTAATATAGAAACAATTAATCATCACGTTACCGGGACTGAGCTGCCCCCGCAATTCTTCATTTTATCAAAATTGATGATATTTTATTAACTTACTGATATTTAATATTTTATTATCTTTAAATGTAAATAGTTTGTTAATTAGATCACATTTATATCACTTACTTTTGCCAAACTACGCAATCGGGAATAAAAGTAATCATTAACATATTAATGATTAAGATGATCGAATCCGAGGAGTGGTAATGAAAGGCACTATCTTCGCCGTAGCGTTGAACCATCGCAGCCAACTTGATGCCTGGCAGGAAGCGTTCCAGCAATCTCCCTACAAAGCCCCGCCTAAAACTGCGGTCTGGTTTATTAAACCGCGCAATACGGTGATTGGTTGCGGTGAACCGATTCCCTTTCCACAGGGTGAAAAAGTACTGAGCGGTGCGACTGTTGCGCTGATTGTGGGGAAAACGGCGACGAAAGTACGTGAAGAAGATGCGGCAGAGTACATCGCCGGATATGCGCTGGCTAACGACGTCAGCCTGCCGGAAGAGAGCTTTTACCGTCCGGCAATCAAAGCAAAATGTCGTGATGGATTCTGCCCCATTGGCGAAACCGTGGCTCTCAGCAATGTCGATAATCTGACTATCTATACCGAGATCAACGGGCGTCCTGCCGATCACTGGAATACCGCCGATTTACAACGTAACGCCGCACAGCTGCTGAGCGCCCTGAGCGAATTTGCCACGCTGAATCCAGGCGATGCTATTCTGCTCGGCACGCCACAGGCGCGCGTGGAAATACAGCCAAGCGATCGCGTGCGTGTTCTCGCAGAAGGTTTCCCGCCGCTGGAAAATCCGGTAGTGGACGAACGTGAAGTGACCACGCGCAAGAGCTTCCCAACGCTGCCACACCCGCACGGTACGCTGTTTGCCCTCGGCCTGAACTACGCCGACCACGCCAGCGAACTGGAATTTAAGCCACCGGAAGAGCCGCAGGTGTTCCTGAAAGCGCCGAATACCCTCACTGGCGACAACCAGACCTCCGTGCGCCCGAACAATATTGAATACATGCACTACGAAGCGGAGCTGGTGGTAGTTATTGGCAAGCAGGCGCGTAACGTCAGCGAAGCCGATGCCATGGATTATGTCGCGGGCTACACCGTGTGTAACGACTACGCCATTCGCGACTATCTGGAAAACTACTACCGCCCTAACCTGCGGGTCAAAAGCCGCGACGGACTGACGCCGATGCTTTCAACCATCGTGCCGAAAGAGGCGATCCCGGACCCGCATAATCTGACCCTTCGCACCTTCGTCAACGGCGAGTTACGCCAGCAAGGCACCACCGCCGATCTGATCTTCAGCGTGCCCTTCCTGATCGCCTACTTAAGCGAATTTATGACCCTGAATCCGGGCGACATGATCGCCACCGGCACACCAAAAGGCTTATCTGACGTGGTGCCTGGCGATGAAGTAGTGGTGGAAGTAGAAGGCGTGGGCCGCCTGGTGAACCGAATTGTGAGTGAGGAAACAGCGAAATGAAAAAAGTAAATCATTGGATCAACGGCAAAAATGTTGCAGGTAACGACTACTTCCAGACTACCAATCCGGCAACGGGTGAAGTGCTGGCGGATGTGGCCTCTGGCGGTGAAGCGGAGATCAATCAGGCGGTAGCGGCAGCGAAAGAGGCGTTCCCGAAATGGGCTGATCTGCCGATGAAAGAGCGTGCGCGCCTGATGCGCCGTCTGGGCGATCTGATCGACCAGAACGTGCCTGAGATCGCCGCGATGGAAACCGCGGACACGGGCCTGCCGATCCATCAGACCAAAAATGTGTTGATCCCACGCGCTTCTCACAACTTTGAATTTTTCGCGGAAGTCTGCCAGCAGATGAACGGCAAGACCTATCCGGTTGACGACAAGATGCTCAACTACACGCTGGTGCAACCGGTAGGCGTTTGTGCGCTGGTGTCGCCGTGGAACGTGCCGTTTATGACCGCCACCTGGAAGGTCGCGCCGTGTCTGGCGCTGGGCAATACCGCGGTGCTGAAGATGTCGGAACTCTCCCCGCTGACCGCCAACCGCTTGGGTGAGCTGGCGCTGGAAGCTGGTATTCCGGCGGGCGTGCTAAACGTGGTACAGGGCTACGGCGCAACCGCAGGCGATGCGCTGGTCCGTCATCATGACGTGCGTGCCGTGTCGTTCACCGGCGGTACCGCCACCGAGCGCAACATCATGAAAAACGCCGGGCTGAAAAAATACTCCATGGAGCTGGGCGGTAAATCACCGGTGCTGATTTTTGAAGATGCCGATATTGAGCGTGCGCTGGACGCCGCCCTGTTCACCATCTTCTCAATCAACGGCGAACGCTGCACCGCCGGTTCGCGCATCTTTATTCAACAGAGCATCTATCCAGAATTCGTTAAACGCTTTGCCGAACGCGCCAACCGTCTGCGCGTGGACGATCCGAACGATCCGAATACCCAGGTTAGGGCGCTTATCAGTCAGCAACACTGGGAAAAAGTCTCCGGCTATATCCGTCTCGGCATTGAAGAAGGCGCAACCCTGTTGGCGGGCGGCCCGGATAAACTGTCCGACCTGCCTGCGCACCTGAAAGGCGGCAACTTCCTGCGCCCAACGGTGCTGGCGGACGTAGATAACCGTATGCGCGTTGCCCAGGAAGAGATTTTCGGGCCGGTCGCCTGCCTGCTGCCGTTTAAAGACGAAGCCGAAGGCTTACGCCTGGCAAACGACGTGGAGTACGGCCTCGCGTCGTACATCTGGACACAGGATGTCAGCAAAGTGTTACGCCTGGCGCGTGGCATTGAAGCAGGCATGGTGTTCGTCAACACCCAGAACGTGCGCGACCTGCACCAGCCATTTGGCGGCGTAAAAGCCTCCGGCACCGGGCGTGAAGGCGGTGAGTACAGCTTCGAAGTGTTCGCGGAAATGAAGAACGTCTGCATTTCCATGGGCGACCATCCAATTCCGAAATGGGGAGTCTGATATGGGTAAGTTAGCGTTAGCCGCCAAGATCACGCACGTACCGTCGATGTATCTCTCTGAACTACCAGGAAAAAACCACGGTTGTCGCCAGGGTGCGATCGACGGGCATAAAGAGATCAGCAAGCGTTGCCGGGAAATGGGCGTCGATACCATTATCGTTTTCGATACTCACTGGCTGGTCAACAGTGCTTATCACATCAACTGTGCAGACCATTTTGAAGGCGTCTACACCAGCAACGAGCTGCCGCATTTTATTCGCGACATGACCTACAACTACGAGGGCAACCCGGAGTTGGGGCAGCTAATTGCCGAGGAAGCCTTAAAGCTCGGCGTGCGGGCAAAAGCGCACAATATTCCCAGCCTGAAACTGGAATACGGCACGCTGGTACCGATGCGCTACATGAATGAAGACAAGCACTTCAAAGTGGTCTCCATTTCGGCTTTCTGCACGGTTCACGATTTTGCCGACAGCCGCAAGCTGGGCGAAGCGATTCTGAAAGCGATCGAACAGTACGACGGCACCGTGGCGGTCCTTGCCAGCGGTTCGTTATCGCACCGCTTTATTGACGATCAGCGTGCGGAAGAAGGGATGAACAGCTACACCCGCGAGTTCGACCGCCAGATGGACGAGCGTGTGGTGAAGCTGTGGCGCGAAGGCCAGTTCAAAGAGTTTTGCAATATGCTGCCGGAGTACGCCGACTACTGCTACGGCGAAGGCAATATGCACGACACGGTGATGCTGCTGGGGATGCTCGGCTGGGATAAATACGACGGCAAGGTGGAGTTTATTACCGAGCTGTTCCCAAGCTCTGGCACCGGTCAGGTTAACGCTGTTTTCCCGCTGCCCGCGTAAGGACGTTTTATGCCGCACTTTATCGTGGAATGTACTGAAAATATTCGTGAAGAAGCCCGCTTACCTGAGCTGTTTGCCAGTGTTAACACTGCACTGGCGGCAACGGGGATTTTTCCGCTTGGGGGAATACGTAGCCGGGCGCACTGGATCGATACCTGGCAAATGGCTGATGGCAAGCACGATTACGCCTTTGTGCATATGACGCTAAAAATCGGCAGCGGACGCAGTCTGGAAAGCCGTCAGGAAGTGGGCGAAATGCTGTTTGATCTGATTAAAACGCACTTCGCCTCACTGATGGAGAGCCGTTACCTAGCGCTTTCATTTGAGATTGCAGAGCTGCACCCGACGTTGAATTTCAAACAGAACAACGTACACGCGTTGTTTAAATAAATTTGCACCAGCTTCCAGGCCGGATGATAAGGCGCTGCCGCATCCGGCAATGCCACAGGATATCGCTATGTTCGATAAACACACCCACACCCTGATCGCCCAGCGTCTGGATCAGGCAGAAAAACAGCGCGAACAGATCCGCGCGATCTCGCTGGATTACCCGGAGATCACCATCGAAGACGCCTACGCCGTGCAGCGCGAATGGGTTCGCCTGAAAATCGCCGAAGGTCGCACGCTGAAAGGCCACAAAATCGGTCTGACCTCGAAAGCGATGCAGGCAAGCTCGCAGATCAGCGAACCGGATTACGGTGCACTGCTGGACGACATGTTCTTCCACGATGGCAGCGATATCCCGACCGATCGCTTTATCGTGCCGCGCATTGAAGTGGAGCTGGCTTTTGTGCTGGCAAAACCGCTGCGTGGGCCAAACTGCACGCTGTTCGACGTTTACAACGCCACGGACTATGTGATCCCGGCGCTGGAGCTGATCGACGCTCGCTGCCACAACATCGATCCGGAAACCCAGCGCCCGCGCAAAGTATTCGACACCATTTCCGATAACGCCGCCAACGCCGGAGTGATCCTCGGAGGTCATCCGATCAAACCAGACGAACTGGATCTGCGTTGGATCTCCGCCCTGATGTATCGCAATGGCGTGATTGAAGAAACCGGCGTCGCCGCTGGTGTGCTGAATCATCCGGCAAACGGCGTGGCCTGGCTGGCGAACAAACTCGCACCGTATGACGTACAACTGGAAGCCGGGCAAATCATTCTCGGTGGTTCGTTCACCCGCCCGGTTCCGGCGCGTAAGGGCGACACCTTCCACGTCGATTACGGCAACATGGGCTCCATTAGCTG